>JAIBCN010000139.1 GCA_019694155.1 Vicinamibacteria bacterium
CCGCTCCCCGCCTCGGCGCTCGAGTCCGACATTCTCGCCTGCCGCGTTCCCGGATACCGTCCGCAGGATCTCGACCTCATGGTCGCGCGGGGCGAGGTGGTGCTCGAGGGCCGGGGCGCTCTCGGCGCACGGGACGGCAAAGTCGCGCTCTATCTCTCACCCAATCGCGCCCTGTTCGGCCACCCGCCGAACGACCCGATCGAGGGCGACCTGCCCGCGCGCGTGCGTGACGTCCTGCGGAAGACGGGCGCGGCCTTTCTGCCCGAAATCGAGGCGTTGTGCGCCGGCGTTCGCCGCGACGATCTCGTCGATGCTCTGTGGGACCTGTTCTGGAACGGCGAGGTCACGAGCGATTCCACCGCCGCCCTGCGCGCCCGTTCATTCGATCCCGGTCGTGCCGGAGGCAAGCGCTTCGTGGCGGATCAGGGACCACGCTTCGGGCTCGGCGGACGCATGGGGCGATACCGCTCGCGGCTGGAGACGCCGGCCGACGCCGTCGGTCGATTCTCGCTGCCTTTGGAGATGCCGGCGGCCTCGGTCGAGAGCCGGCTGGGCGCGATCGAGCAGTGGCTCGCGCGGCACGGCATCCTCACTCGCGAGGCGATTGGCGCCGAGGCCCGGGAGGGCGGCTTCAGCGCCGTGTATTCGCTGCTGCGCGCGCTCGAAGAGCGCGGACAGGTCCGTCGCGGCTACTTCATCGAAGGGCTGGGCGCTCTGCAGTTCGCGGATCCCTCGGCCGTGGACCGACTCCGGGATCTCAAAGATGGAGCCGCCGGCCGCGAGCCGAGCGCCGTGGTCCTCGCCGCCACCGATCCGGCGAACCCGTTCGGCGTGACTCTGCCCTGGCCTGCCTGGTGCACGGGGGAAGGCGAACGGCGCGCTCGTGCGCACGTGGTCATCGCGGACGGTGAGTTGACGGCTCTCTTCTTCGCCGAAGGCGCCCGCGCCATCGTTCATCTCCCCGAATCGCCGCACGACAAAGACCGCCTGGGGAGGAGCAGCGCCCTCGCCATCGCCTTGTGGATGCGCCGCAAGGCGCTGCGCATCATCGGCCACGAGACCCAGGATGCGCCGCTCAACGCATCCGCGATGGCGGGCATGCTTCGCGAAGCCGGGCTGTCCCCCTCGGGCCCCGGTTTCAGGCTGTAGATCGAGCGAGGAGCGGCCGATGCACGACCTGCCGCGCCGGTGCGCTACGATTCGGCCGGTGATCTCGAACCGGGCCCTTTCCTGCGTGCTCCTTCTGGGCCTTGTGGGCGCTTCATGCGGCGGCTCCGGCCTTGCGTCGCCCTCCCCCGCCCCGACCACCTCGACCACTCCGGCTCCGGTCGTCACCCGGCCGAACATCGTCCTCGTCCTGCTGGATGATGGCGAGGAGGCCATGACCTCGAACATGCCGAGGATCCGCGCCTCCTTCATCGACAAGGGGTTGCGCTTCACCAACGCCTTCGCGAACACTCCCCTGTGCGGTCCCTCCCGCTCCAACATCCTGTCGGGTCAGTTCTCGCACAACACCGGCGTCATCGCGAATACGGGCGATGGCGCGGGCTATCCCACCTGGGCGCAGAACGGCTACGACGCCGCCAACATCGGTCCGTGGCTCAAGGCGGCGGGATACAGAACCGGCATCTTCGGGAAGTACCAGAATGACTACCCCACGAAGGAGCCCCCGAACGAGACCTACGTCCCTCCGGGATGGGACGACTGGCGCGTGGTCATGTCCGATCGTGTCGCCTACAACGACTATTACACCCTCAACGAGAACGGCACCCTCACCACCTACAGCTCAGACACCGGCGGGTACCAGGCGGACATTCTCTCGGCCCGCCTCCAGTCCTTCCTGAAGGCCGCCGAGGCCAACGATTCGCAGCCGTTCTTCGCGTTTCTGAGCCTGGGCGCTCCCCACACGCCCACCGCTCCCGCGGCGAGGCACCTGAGCGCCTACCCGGGCGCCACCGCACCGCGGGGCGCCTCCTTCAACGAGCCGGACCTTTCCGACAAGCCGCGCTGGTTGCAGGATCAGTCACCCCTCATGGACTCGGCCACCATCGCGGAGATCGACAGCGACTACCGCGGTTCGCTCCAGGCCATGCTCTCGGTGGAGGACGCCACCGAGGCCCTGTTCCAGACTCTCGATCAGCTCGGAGAGAGTTCGAACACCTACGTCTTCTTCACCTCCGACAACGGACTGCACCGGGGCGAGCATCGGCTGCGCGGGGGCAAGAACACCGCGTTCGAAGAGTCCATCCGCATGCCTTTCTACGTGCGCGGCCCCGGGGTGCCGGCGGGGCGGACCATCGATCATCTCGCGGGGCTCGTGGATCTCGTTCCCACCTTCCTGAGCCTCGCCGGGGCCTCCATTCCGGGGTCGGTGGATGGCATGTCCCTGACGCCGCTTCTCTCCTCGACACCACCCGCGCTGTCGAACTGGCGTCAGGAGATGCTGGTCGAACACCCGGGCGGCGCCGGCCTTCCCATTCGCATCCCGGCCTGGTACGGCCTGCGCACGCAGTCGGAGATCTACGTCGAATATGACAACGGCGAGAACGAGTACTACGACCTCAAGACCGATCCGCTCGAACTCAACAATCTCGCGCGCCAGACGCCGTCGTCGACCCTCTCCCGCCTGAGCGCCCGGCTCGCCGTTCTGAAGGCCTGCCGCGGGGCGGCCTGTCGGCCCTAGGGCCTGAGGCGGCTCGCTCTCACGGCTCGGAGAGGATCTTCGAGTACGCCTTGCTGATGGCGTTGAACCAGGTCTGGGCCATGATCTGGTAGCCCGCCTCGGTGGGGTGGAGATGGTCCACGTAGAGGGCCGAGCCGGTGAGTCCCGACCGCTTGAACGCGTCGTTCAGGTCCACGAGAACGGCGCCTTCCTCGTTCGCGATCTGCTTGACGACGGCGTTCACCTGGTCGACCCAGTCCTGGCGCTCCGGCGGCGTGCGGCCGTCGTAGCCGACGTTCACCGGGATGATGGTGGCGAGGAACGCGTGGCCTCCGCTGCGATTGACTTCCTGCACCATGCGGCGGAGGCTCGTGGTGGTGAAGCAGGGATCGGGAACCTTCACGGCGTCGTCACAGACCGACCGGTTCCAGTCATTCGTCCCGTAGTGGATGAGCGTGAACGTCGGCCGGACCGCGTTCAGGCGGCCGGCGATGATCCCGGCCCCGAAATCCGAGTCGGTGCCGTCCCGCCCTTCGTTCGCCACTTCGCCCGCGCCGAAATGGGCGCGAAGCATGTCCTGCAGCATGCGCCGGTAGCCGTTGCCATCTCCCACTTCGGGCTCGCCGTTCGTGATGCTGTCGCCGAAGGCCATGTAGACGTTGGCCCGATTCGAGGCCCGGGGAATGGTGATGGGCACCATCACATCGTTTCCGGAGGGCACGGTGATCTGTATGGGAGCCGCGGGCGGCCGGTAGAAGGGCGGCAGCGAGGCCGCGGTCACGGTGAGGGCCTGAGCACCTTCGGGGGCCTGCACGGTCGCCCGTCCGGTCAGAACCGCGGTGGTCGCGCGGGCCGATCCGATCACGATCTCCGCGCTCGGAATGCGCGTGCCCTCTGTGGGGTCGAAGACGCCGTTTGCGTTCTCGTCGAGATAGGTGACGACGGTGACAGGCCGGGTGTTCGGGGACGGGGTGGGGAGGGGGGAGGGGCCGCCTGTGCCATCACCGCAGGCGGTGAGAAGGCCGGCAAAGCTCGCGATGATGGTCGTACCCGGAGTGCGGCGTCGCATTTGATGAGTCGCGGACTTTACCTCGATCCCGGCCGGAAAGGCGCGTTTCGACTGCGGCAGTGGCGCCGCCTTCCGCCCGTCCGAGAAACCAGGTTCTGTCGAGCGGACTCTTGGGCTAGAGTATGGATTCCCCTTGGCAAATCACCGTTCAGTCAGAAGAAAAATATGGCGCTGAATCCCGCCCCGGGAACCCAAAAAACCACGACCACCGGGTCCATCAAGCGTCCGAACCGCCGGATCACGGCCCGGATCGCCTGCCGCCTCAGTGTGTCCTACGCCGCAACCCCCGGAGAGTGGCGTCCCGCTACCGCCATGGACCTCTCTCGCCTCGGCTGCCGGCTGCGAACCGGAGAGGACCTTCCGCGGGACAAGAAGGTCGCGGTGCGGGTCGAGTTCCGCATGGCGGACGAGCCCGTGCTCACGGTTGACGGCGCGGGCAAGGTGATGTGGTCGCGGCTCGAAGGCCTGTCCTACCAGACCGGCATTCAGTTCGACTCCGAGCCGGTGGGTCTCTCCGACCTGCTCGGCATCGCTCGCTAGAGCTTCTTCCGCACTTCCAGGCGCAGGCGCTTCAGCCAGTGCGAGCGCTCGGCCGGGTTCGCCGAGTCCTTGAACTGCTGCATCTGCCCGATGACGTGGAAAGAGGCCTTGGGGTTCTGCGCGATGGCGATCTCGGCCTTGTGTCCGAGCCAGCCCGTGCCCCAGAAGAAGTCGTCTCCCGCGTAGGCGGCGACCGTCACGTCCCGGTCCACCTTGGCGTAGGTGTATTCGCCGCGGACCTTTCCGTCGGTGAGCGACCCGAAGACGGCGGTCGCCCAGAAGCCGTCCCTCAGGGTTTCCGTCTTGCGGTTGCGCGCCCCGTTCACCAGCAGCTGCATGGGGAAGGGCGCGTCCGTGCGGAAGCGAAGGACGACGTCGATGACCGCGTATTCCTTCACCAGGGCGCCCGCGACGCGTGTGTTCTGCCTGCGGATCTTCGTCTCGAGGAAGTTGAGCTTGTCGAACTCCAGGTAGGTCCCGGTGAGGTCCACCCGCTTGTTCTCGCCGAATCCAAGATCGAGCGAGCCGCCCTTGATGGTGACGCCCTCGCCCAGGCTCGAGCCTTCAGGGTCCTTCGAGTCGGCGAACACGTGGCTGCCGCGTGAGTAGATGCCCGAGGCCTTCACCATGGGCTCCGCGGTCTTGCCCTGATACAGGGTCCACTGCGCGGCGCCGCCCTGGATTCTGAGGTCCTGATCCCAGACCATGTTGGTCAGGCGGAAGGGCATGGGCATGCGGCCCACGTCGACCTTGATGGCCCCGAGGTTCGTGCCGAGATAGGCGAGGTCGAGGCGGATGTCCCTCGAGATGTAGTTGTCCCGGATCAGGGCGAGGGGCCGGGCCACGCCTTCGGGCTCGAGGTTCTTGTCGGTCGAGTAGCTGGCGTCAATCCCCAGGCCCATGCGCAGCATGCTCGTCTCCACCTCGAACTTGGGGCGGATCCAGAATCGCGTGCGGTGCGAAGGGACGGGGTCCGGCTTGGTGAAGAAGTCATCCGTCCATTCCTGGCGGATGATGATGTCGCCCGTGATGGGCGCCTGCTTCTGCTGCGCCAGGGCGGGCGCGGCGGAGAGGGCAGGAACAAGAAGGAGAGCGAGACGGGGGAATCGAGACGCCGCTTTGATGTTCATCTGCGCCCGAGTCTAACGGGAGACCCGCGGTTTTCCGGGGGCGGGGCCTCTTGAGCGAACGCTTACCGGAAGCGGGAGCCGCGGCCGCCGGCCGGCCTGCGCCCGGACGTCCTGAAGCCCCCACCCAGCCGCCGAGCCCGTGAGAAGCCGGAGTCTCCGGTTCCGCCCGCGTGGCTCCGGCCGGCCTGGGGCCGTTGTCCGCCGCGGGCCTCGGACGATGCTCCGGATCCTCCACGATCGGCGCCGAAGCGGTTGTAAGGCTTCGGGCTCGACGAGCGTCCGCGGCCCGAGCCCTCGCGATGGCCCCGGAACTTCGCGGCCTCGGGAGCGTGCGTCTTCTGGGCCGCGTAGTCGAAGTCGGGCAGGGTGATGCGGGGCAGGCGGCTGCCGATGGCCCGCTCGATCGCGCGCAGCGAGCCTTCTTCCTCGGGCGAGACGAAGGCGAACGCGTCGCCCTGGGACTGGTTGCGGCCGGTGCGGCCCACGCGATGGATGTAGTCCTCGTGGGTGGGCGGGATGTCGAAGTTCACCACGTGAGACAAAGACTCCACGTCGATGCCGCGGGCGGCGATGTCGGTGGCCACGAGGACGGAGAACTTGCCCTCCTTGAACCGGCGGAGCGTCTCCGTGCGCTGCGACTGCGAGCGATCGCCGTGGATGCGGCCCGCGTTCACTCCC
>JAIBCN010000083.1 GCA_019694155.1 Vicinamibacteria bacterium
CGTAGACCTCCGAGGTGGAAGCGAGGAGCACGCGCGCTTTCTTGGCCTTCGCCACCCCGAGAACATTGTGCGTTCCGAGGCTCCCGACCTTGAGGGTCTGGATGGGGAGCTTGAGGTAGTCGATGGGCGAGGCGGGCGACGCGAAATGGAAGATGTAGTCCACGTCGCCCTCGAGGGCGATGTAGTTCGTGACGTCGTGCTTGATGAACACGAAATCCCGCCCGATCAGCCGTTCGATGTTCGCGGCGTCCCCGGTGAGGAGGTTGTCCATGGCGATCACGGAATGGCCCTTGTCGAGCAGGTACTCGCAAAGGTGCGATCCGATGAAGCCGGCGCCGCCGGTGACGAGTGTTCGAGGCATTTCGGGATCTTTCGTGGCGGGTTCAGTAGGCGTGCGTCTGGCCGAACCCGCGGAAGGGGGTGAGGAGGAGGATCTTGATGTCGAGGAGCAGCGACCAGTTCTCTATGTAGTAGAGATCGAATTCGATGCGCTTCTCCAGGCTCGAGTTGCCGCGCCAGCCGTGGATCTGCGCCCAGCCCGTGAGTCCGCTGCGGACGCGGTGCCGCAGCATGTAGTTCGGGATGTGCTTCTTGAATTCGTGCACGAAGGAGGGCCTCTCGGGGCGCGGGCCGACGAGGCTCATGTCGCCCTTGATGATGTTGAGGAGCTGCGGCCACTCGTCGAGGTTGTACTTGCGCAGGAAGGCGCCAAGCTTCGTCCGCCGTGGATCCCCGTCCACCGCCCATACCGGGCCGGTCTCCGCCTCCGCGTCTTCCACCATGGTGCGGAACTTGTAAACGGAGAACGGGCGGCCGTCCACCGTCATGCGCTCCTGGGTGTAGAGAATGGGGCCCTTGCCTCCCCTGAGGGCGATGGCGAGGGCGATCGCGGGCAGCAACGGGAAGACGAAGGTCAGGAAGACGAGGAGAAAACTCGCGCCCGCGACGTCCATCAGTCGTTTCACGAGGGCCGCGAAGCCATGCATCGGCGTCTCGTTGAGCGACACGATGGGGATGCCGTCGAGGTCCTCGATGCCGGAGCGCAGAGTGAGGCACTGCAGAAGATCGGGAACGATGCGCACGTCCACGAACTGGTTGTTGAGGTTCTTGACGAGGTCCACCATGGCCGCGTGCCGGTCCACCGGCAGGGCGACGTAGACCGCATCGATCGCTTTGGCCGCGATGACTTCATTGGCGTCGGTGAGGCGTCCGAGCACCGGCCGCCCCTCGAATTCCGTGGTGTCTCCACCCGACTCGGTCAGGAAGCCCACCACGTTGAACCCGAGCCTTCGGTGCGCCGCGAGTTTGCGGGCCACGGTCTGCCCGAGGTCGGACGTGCCGGCCACGAGAATGCGCACGGCGTTTTCGCCCCGGGCCCAGCTTCTCTCGAACCAGACGAGCAGCAGCCGACGCCCGGCCATGACGAGAGGGGCGCCAAACGCCACGAACAGGACGAAGACGCCCTGCGAGTACTCCGCGCGCGGCGCCACCTCGGGCGCGTAGCGGAAGTAGATGCGGATGTAGAGGGTGACCCCGAGCACGAGGGCCGCGGTCACGATGAAGGCGGCGATCGTCCGCAGCGAATCGTCCACGATGCTCAGGGGGCGCCGCAGGCGGTACAGGCCCTGCAGGGCGAAGACGGCGGCGGCGATCGCCAGGATCAGGGGCAGCAGCTCGGCGTAGTCCCGCGCCATGGGGACGCCCTTGTAGGGCGGGAAGATGGCCGTGAAGAGCGTGGAATTGAAGCGCGCGTAGTAGGCGGCCATCCACGAGAGGGCGACCGCCGTCAGGTCGACGGCGAGGAAGCTCTCGGCGAGTCTTTGTTTCCGTTTTCGCAAACGCTCTTCTGGTCCTTTGTGGTCCGGGATTACGCGAGGTGGGGGGGCGGCGGGCCCTGGGGCTCGTCGACCACGGCGCGGAAGCGCTGCTCGAAAAGGGCCCTCGAGAAGGTCTCCGCCCGCTTCCGCAGCTCAAGTCTACTGAAGCCCTTCGCTTGAAGCTGGCTCATGGCCCGGGCCACCGCTTCGGCCGTGGGCTCGGTGAAGGTCTGCCCGAACTCGCCGTCATTCACGATCTCGGCCCCCCCGCCCTGAGCATTGACGAGGGCGGGCCGGCCGCAAGCGAGCGCTTCGGCCACCACGATGCCGAAATCCTCGACGCCGGGAAGGAGCAGGGCGCGGCAGCCCCGGTACAGGCCCAGGAGCCGGTCGCGGTTGGCGGCGCCGAGGAACTCGACGTTGGCCCCGGCGCGGGCGCGAAGCCGCTCTTCCTCCGGGCCGTTCCCGACCACGAGGAGCCTGCGGCCGGTGATCCTCGCCGCGTCGATGGCGAGGTCGATGCGTTTGTAGGGCACGAGCGCCGAGACCACGAGGTCGTAGTCGGGCGGAGGGCCATCGTCGGGGCCGGGAGTGAAGAAGTCCGTATCCACCGGCGGGTGGATGACGATGGCGTCGCGTCCGTAGAAGTACCGGATCCGCGCGGCCACCGTCTCGGAGTTCGCGACATACTGATGCACGCGGTGCGCGGTCGACACGTCCCAGGCCCGCAAGCCCTCCGCCATGATGCGCAGACCCGCGCTGCCCGCCCGGCCCACGCGCGCGGGGCCGAAGTAGTCGTCGAACCGGTCCCACACATACCGCATGGGCGTGTGGCAATAGGAAATGTGCCGCGCGTCGTCCCCCGGGGTCACGCTCTTCGCGACGCAGTGAGAGCTCGAGACCACGAGGTCGAAGCCGCGCACGTCGAGGCCGCGAACCGCGAAGGGGAAGAGCGGCAGGTAGTGCCGGTACAGGCGGGCCGCGAAGGGGAGCTTTCCGATGAAAGATGTCCGGATGGTCCGCGATTCGAGCTCCGCGGGGAGCGAGCCCTTCACGTGGAGCAGCGTATAGATGGGGGCCTCGGGAAAGAGGCGGGCGAGGGAGAGGAGAACCTGTTCGCCGCCCCGGAATCCCGTCAGCCAGTCATGCACCAGGGCGGTGCGGCGTTGCTTGGTCATCGATGAGGAAGAGGCGCCTTCATTGCCAGAGGGCCTGGCGGTATCCGGCAAGCGTCTTCCGCGCCGAGTCCTCCCAGTTGAACTTCCTCGCCTGGACGGCGCCGCGGGCTCGAAGCTCGTTCGCGAAGGCCGGGTCGTCGAGGACGCGCGAGAGGCCCGCGGCGATGGCCTCGCCGTCGTGCGGATCGACGAGGACCGCGGCATCGCCCACGACTTCGGGGAGGGAGGACACGTTCGAGGTCACCACCGGCGTGCCGCAGGCCATGGCTTCGAGCGGCGGCAGGCCGAAGCCTTCGTACTGGGATGGAAAGACGAAGACGGTGGCCAGCCGGTAGAGGGCGGCGAGCGTGCGTTCGGGGACGAAGCCGAAGAACCGGACGAAGGGCCTCAGCCGGAAAGACTCGACCCGCCGCCTGAGCTCGGGAGTCTTGCCGATCTCGTCGCCGATGATCATGAGCTGGACGTCCTCGTGGCCCGGAGAGGCGCGCAGTCGCGCGAAGGCCTCGATCAGACGGGGCAGGTTCTTGTGCGGCTTGATGTTGCCCGCGTAGAGGATGAAGCGCTGGGCGATCTGGTAGCGCTCCTTGACCCGGTCCAGTTCCTCCTGGTCGGGGGCTTCGAGCAGATCGGCGTCGATCGCGTTCGAGACCACGTGGATGCGGTCGGGCGCCGTCTTCGGGAAGAAGTGCAGGATGTCGCGTTTGCTGGCCTCGGACACCGTGAAGACCACTTTGGCCCGGCGGATGGCGCTGCCCATCATGAACCGCGCGTAGTGGATGGCCCCGGGGTTTGGAAGGTACTCAGGGAAGCGCAGGTGGATGCAGTCGTGGACGGTCACCACGGCCGGCGTGCTGAGCAGGAGGGGCAGAACGTAGTGCGGCTCGTGGAAGAGGTCCACCCCCAGCTTTCGAAGCTGGCGGGGCAGGCTCCAGTGCTCGCGCAGCGAGTATCCGGGAGATTCGTCCACCACGGGCACGAAGTTCTCCGAGAGGTCGGTGAGGGTCGGGACGTCCTCGTGGTGGCAGAAGAGGAAGTAGGTGTTCTCGTGATCGAGCAGGGCCAGCGCGCGGACGATGTTCCGCACGTAGGTGCCTATGCCGTAGTCCCGCCACTTGCGGGCATCGATCGCTATTCGCGCCACGGGCCGAAGGTAGCACGGGAAGCGGCCGGGAAGCGAAACGAAACGGGGCGGCTCACCCTCCAGTCGAAGGAGGGGGAGGCCGCCCCGCGGGGGCCCTGCTGAGCCCGGAGGGATGGCTCAGCGACGGCTCAGACGACCTTGACCTCGATCGACCGGGGCTTCGCCTGCTCGGCCACGGGGACGGTGATGGTGAGAACGCCGTCCTTGTAGTCCGCCTTGACCTTGGAGGCATCGGCGGAATCGGGCAGAGTGAAGGCGCGCACGAACGATCCGAAGACGCGCTCGGCGCGGTGAACGCCGGTCTTCTTGTCGTCCTCGACGGTCTCGCGCCGGCGCTCGCCCTTGAGGGTCAGCGTGCGGTTCTCCACGTGAACGGAGATCGCGTCCTTGGGAATGCCCGGAAGATCGGCCTCGATGATCAGGGAGTGATCGGCCCCGGTTCGGATGTCCACCGCAGGCAGGAAGTCGAACGCCTCGGTTCCCGCACCGGTGAAAGCGTCGGCGAGAACGTGGTTGATCCGGTTCTGCGCCAGGGTGAGTTCGCGGAATGGGTCGAATCGTACGAGTGACATGGGGTGTTTCTCCTTGAAATCTCTGGTTTGTGTTTTTCGAAGTCGCTCCAATGAAGGTCTGCCGGCCTCGACGAGTGGATACTAGGCCAATATCGAAGTGTATGTCAATCATATTTTCTGGATAATTTGATTTACATATCGTTCGCCACTCGAGCCTGGCGCGGAATCATGGCTCATGTCCATGATTTTCAGCCACTTGACCCTCTGTGGTAGAAAGTCCGGGCAATGAAGAGAAACGAAACCAGATCGGTCCGCGCGGGTTCCATCTTCATCGGCGGCGCCCACCGCGTCGCGGTTCAGAGCATGTGCGCGACCAAGACACAGAACGTCGACGCCACCGTCGAGCAGGCCGAGAAGATCCGCGAAGCGGGCGGTGATCTCGTGCGCATCGCCGTCGATTCGCCGAAGGACGTCGTCGCTCTCGCGGAGATCCGCAGGCAGACGAAGGCGAACCTTGTCGTGGACCTCCAGGAAAACTACCGCCTGGCCGCGACGGTGGCGCCCCACGTGGACAAGTTCCGCTACAACCCCGGCCATCTCTATCACCATGAGAAGGAGAAGCCGGTCGCGGAGAAGGTGCGTTTCCTTGCCGACGTGGCCCGCGAGAACGGCTGCGCCATCCGCGTGGGCGTGAACTGCGGCAGCGTCGATCCCGAGATGAAGGAGAAGCATCCGGACGACGACGTGGCGGCCATGGTCGCGTCCGCCATCGAGCACTGCGCTCTTCTCGACGATCTCAAGTTCGACCAGTACGTGGTGAGCCTCAAGGACTCCCATCCACGCAAGGTTATCGAGGGCAACACGCGCTTCGCCGCCGCGCGCAGGGACGTGCCCCTCCATCTCGGCGTCACGGAAGCCGGCATCCCTCCCGAGGGCATCATCAAGACCCGCGTGGCCTTCGAGCAGCTCCTGCCCCGCGGCATCGGCGATACGCTCCGCGTGAGCCTCACCCTCCCGAATCCGCGCAAGCACGAGGAGATCACGGTGGGGAAGCTGATCCTCGAAGACATCGCGGCGGGCCGCTTCCGCTCGGTGCCCGTGTTCGACGATCACACCCTCAACGTGATTTCCTGCCCGTCCTGTTCGCGAGTCGAGAACGAGAAGTTCGTCGAGCTCGCGGAAGCGGTGAAGGAAATGACCGCCTACGCGAAGCCCCACGCCATCACGATCGCGGTCATGGGATGCCGCGTGAACGGCCCCGGTGAAACCGACGATGCCGACCTCGGTCTCTGGTGCGGCCCCACCCACGTGAACCTCAAGAAACAGAAGGCGGCGCTCGGCGCCTTCACCTATGACGACATCCTCCCGAAGCTTCGAGCCGAGCTCGACGCCCTGATCGCCGCGCGGTCTTGAACTCCCCGCGCGCCAGAACCCCGCTTCGAAACCTCGCGCTCGCCGCCGCGTCCACCGTTGTCTTCGGCGGCCTGCTCGAGGGGGCCGCCCGCCTCCTCGAGCCTCCGCCGATCCAGAAAGAGGAGTATCTGTGGGACTGGAGCGAACGATTCAAGGACGCGGAGTTCTACACGCTCGAGAAGGGAGAGGGATATCCCCCGAACGAGGAGACGAACGTGGACGGCCTGCGGGACTTCACGCGGCCGGTGGAGCGGGAGACGCCTTGGTATCCCCGCCGCCTCGTGATCCTGGGCGACAGCGTCACCTTCGGCCACGGCCTCGAAGCCGCCCAGGCCTTTCCGGCCCTGCTCGAACGGTCGTTGCGTCCCGACCGCGCGGACGAGGTGTTCAACGTGGCCCTGCCCGGCTGGTCTACGCGGCAGGAGCGGCTCGCCTACGAGCGAATCGCGAGGAAGTACCGGCCGAACGCGGTGATCCTCGCGGTCTGCCTCAATGATCTCGCCGAGTTGCAGATCAACCTCACGAAGCCGCCCGCGTTCCTGCTTTCCCTCTTCAAGCACTCCGCTGCGGTCCGCCTCGCGCTCGGCGCGTCGAGCCGCGAAATCGGAGCGGTCGAGGAGCTGTTTCGCGAGCCGAACTCTCCGCGGGTGAACAACGCCTTCCGCCTGTTCTTCGAAGAGGTCCGCGCCCTGCGCGACGAAGTGGTGAAGGACGGCGCCTCCTTCCGGGTGGTGGTCTTTCCCTTCCGCTTCCAGGTCGAACCGAATGCCCCGCCACCCGGCGTTCAGGATCGCATTGCCGCCTTCGGTTCCTCGAACAACATCCCCGTCCTCGACGTCCTGAGCGAGTGGAAAGCAGAGAAGAACGCGGCGGCCCTGTTCCTCGACTACGACCACTTCTCCGAGGCCGGTCACGTTCGCGTGGCTCAGCTTCTGGACCTCGCGCTTCGAGACGAGTTTCCCGCGCGAGGAGCCGGCGGAGCCGTCACGCCTTTCCGGAGCGCCGCCGACGCCCTCGCCGCCCTGGGGTCGCAAGCGACGGCCGTGAAGGAGCCGACCCTGTGGCAGATCCGCGATCAGGCCTCCCGATTCGAAAGGGAGGGCGCCGCCAGACTGAACGACGCGCTCGTCGAGATCGCGGTTTCGAGTCCCTCTCCACGGGTTCGCTTCGAGGCGGCGAGAACCGTCTTCGCCCTCGGCCTGCCCGGCGCCTCTTCCGTGGCCGCGCTCATCCGCGGCGTGCAGCACGAGGACCCGCGCGTGCGCGCCTTCGCGACCTGGACGCTCGGCGAGATGCGCGAGATCGCGCGGCCCGCGATCCCGGCGCTCGTCGCCCTGGCCAGGCTCGACGGCGGCGCCGGCAAGACGGGCGCGCTCACCGCCATCGGCAAGATCGGGGGCGATTCGCCCGAGACCATTCCGCTGCTCCTCCAGGAACTCAAGCATCCGAAGGAAGCCCGCCGCTATCGCGCGGCCCGGACCATCGGAAGGATGGGACCCGCGGCGGCGCCCGCGGTTGCCGGCCTCATCGAGGCCCTTCGCGATCCATCGGCTCTGGTGAGGCTTCACGCGGTACGCGCGTTCGGAAACCTCGGCGATGCGGCGAGACCGGCCGTGCCCGCGCTCATCGAAGTCCTCAACAAGGACCCCGACCCCGAGGTGCGCAAGGAAGTCAGCCTGACCCTCTCCCGGCTCCCCGGTCGCTGAAAGCCCCGTCCCCGCCCCACCCGAGCCGGCCCGAGCGGATTTAGGATTGCCCGGGGGGCGATCGACATGATCCAGCTGCCGGGGAGCGAGCCGGGCATTCACGAGCGAGGCCGTGAGGGCCTGACGGAACTGGTGTCCCGCGCCCGGGCCCTCCACGTCTCGGGCCGGTCGTTCCAGGCATACGAGGCGCTCCTCGCCTTTGGCCGCCTTCAGGATGCGCCCGGGACGGACGGACGTCTCATCGCCGGCCGCGTCGCGGGATGCATCGGAGGCCGCCGCCTCGCCGAGGCGCTGCACTTCCTCGCCTGGCGCCGGGACCGCGATCACCCGGAGGCGCGGTACTACTTCGCCCTCAACATCCATTCGCGCCGCGGTCCGCTCCAGACCTTCCGCTTCATGCAGGCGAACCCCCTGGGCGAGGCTCCCGACAACGTTCGCGCGGACTGGCTGGCGCTCCGCGCGAGGGTTCTCGCGGACTTCCGGGACTTCGAGGAGGCGGAACGCGCGATCGCCGAAGCCCTGCAAATCGCGCCGCAAAGCGACTGGCTGATGAGCGAGCGGGCCGACCTGCTCCGCCGCGCCGATCGTGTCGATGAGGCCCGCGCCTGGCTCGAGAGCGCCTGGGAGAAGACCGCACCCTGGTCGAGGCCCGTGCTCTGGTCGCTCGCCCTCCTGCGCAACGATCTGGAGGATGCCGAGGGCGCTCTCGCCCTCCTGAACCAGGGTCTCGCCGTGGTGGAAAGCGGCGCGCTTCTCCAGTTCAAGGCGGCGATCGAAGCGGACCGCGGCCTTCTCGATGAAGCTCTCGCGAGTCTCGCCCGAGCCCGCGCCCTGATGCCGCTCATGGATCGCACCGTGAAGCCCGGATTCCTGGCCCAGGAGGCCCAGCTGCTGCTGCTCCGGCGCGACTTCGATGGCATCAGGCGCATGGCCGAGCGCGACCCCTCGGGCTTCGCGGCGTCCCTGATTCCACGCCTGGAGAAGGCGGGTTCCGAGGCGCGCCGGGTGCGGCTGAACGTGAGGCGCATCCGCCAGGACTACTCGACATGCGCTCCCGCGTCCTTCTGCGCCCTGACCGCTTTCTGGCAGAGACCGGTCGACCACAAGGCCCTGTCCCAGCAGATCAGCTACGACGGCACGCCCGGACACCGGGAGAGACACTGGGCGGAGACGCACGGATGGCGAGTCCGCGAATTCCGGGTCACGTGGGAGGCCGCACGCCGCCTGATCGATCGCGGGCTTCCCTTCACACTCGTCACCACCGGCCCGGAGAACGCCCATGAGCAGGTGGTCGTGGGCTACGACGAGGCGGTTCGGGCGATCCTCATCTGCGATCCCTCTTCGCCCCTCGTGAGCTCGTACGACATCGACGTGCTCACTCAGGACCAGGAGATCGTGGGCCCGCGGGGCCTCGTCATCGTGCCGGAAGGCCGCGAGGATCTCCTGGACGCGGTCGAACTCGAAGACGCGACGCTCTACGATCTGCGGTTCGCCATCGATCGCGCGCTCTTCGACAACCGCCGCGACGCCGCGGACGCCGCGTTCGCCGAGCTCAGGAATGTGGCGCCGGATTCGATTCACAGGCTCTGGGCCCAGCGCGCCATCGCTTCCTACGATCAGAACGAAGCGAGCTTCGCCGAAGTGGCGACGGCGCTCCATGCGCGGTTCGAGAACTCGTCCTCGGCCATCGAAGCGCGGCTGCACGCGCTCGATTGGGCGGGCAAGACCGCGGACTCCCTCGCGCTCCTCGAGAAGGTCGCCGAAGGTCCGCCCCGCAATCCCGCCTTTCTCCATACGTATGCCCGCGCGCTTCGGCCCGATGCGCGCGAAGCGAAGCGCGTGGCCTCCCTGGTCGAGGCCAGTCTCGCGGCCCGGCCGGCTCATCCCCCAAGCCTCGCTCTCGAGGCCGACATCCTCTGGGAACGGGGCGAGCGCGAGGAAGCCCTCTCGCTCTATCGGTTCGCCTCCACGGGGGCGGAGGCTTCCGAGGAGAACGCGGAGATCTATTTCCGCGCCGCGCATCGACTGGGCCTCGGCGAGACCGGCCTTTCCTACCTTCGAGCCCGCTTCGAGCGGCTCCGCGGCCAGTCCTCCGCCCCGTTCCAGACTCTGTTCTGGCAGCTTCAGGAGCTGGACCGCGGCGCCGACGCCTTCCAGGAACTCGAGGCCGAGCTGGATCGAGCGAAGGAAGGCGACTTCGCCTGCTGGGCCGCCGATATCTTCGGCCGATTCGGCCGCTTCGATCGGGCCCGCGCTCTCCTCGACGCCCATCGCTCGAAGACCCGTCCCGCCTACTGGGAGAGGGTGTCCGCCGACCTGCACAGCTACCAGGGGCACGCGAGCGAGGCCGCCGCCGCATGGCGCCGCATCGTCGCGATGGAGCCGCTCGCGGTGGACGCTCATCGCTCCCTCGCGTCGCTCATCGCGGTCACGTCGAGCCCGGCCGAGGCCTGCGCCTACGTCGAGGAGGTTTCGGCCCGCTTTCCGCATCACGTCGGACTAGCCCACCTCCGGTATCAGTGGTCCGATATTTCGGACGAGAAGGGAGACGCCGCGCTGCGCGCGCTTCTCGACCTGGCCCCCGGCGATCCGTGGCTCCGCCGCGAGCGTGCCCTGTTCCTGGCCCAGCGCGGGCGTCTCGAGGAGGCGGCGATCGAGGTGGCGAGGGCGGAAGAGCTCGACGGCATCACGCCCTCTTTCCACTTCGTGAAGGGAGAGGTGCTTGGCCTCGCGGGCCGTCGGGACGAGGCGAGGGCGAGCTTCAGGCGGGCGGTCGCCGCCGACGTGTCGCACGTGGCGGCGCTCCGCGGGCTCCTGCAGATGAGCCAGGAGGCGGCCGATTCCATGGAAGCGATCCGATTCGTCATCGCTGAATTGAAACGGCAGCCGCGCTGGTCGGAGGCCCTCTTCGCGCTCGTCCCCTGGATGGTCGAAAGGCTCTCGCCGAAGGACGTGCTCCTGGAACTGGAGGAGATCGGAAAGGCCCGGCCCGATCACTTCGAGACCGCCCTCGTCATCGTCGATCAGCTGTTGTCCATGTCGCGGCCCGAGGCGGCGCTCGAAGTCATCCGGGTGGCCGAGGGGCGCTTTCAGAACCTGCCCGGTCTCGCGCTGCGCGCGGCGGACGCTCATGCGCAACTGGGGCACAAGGAGGAAGAGTGGGAGGCCGTGGAGCGCGCGCTTCGGCTGTCCCCGCGGTGGGCCTTCGCGGTGCGCCGCTACGCCGAACTGCTGTGCGGAGCGGGGCGGGTCGACGAGGGCGTGCGCCGCATCGAAACCGCCATCGCCCAGAACCCCTTCAACATCGCCCTGAGGATCCAGCTCGCCGACCTGCAGTGGCAGGCCGGAAAACGCGAAGCGGCGCTTGCCACGATCGAGGGCGCAGTCACGGTCGATTCCTCGTCTCCCGGAGCGTGGGATCGTTTCGTCGAGTGGGCGCATCTCCTCAACTGCCGCGGCCGCGCCATCGACGCGCTGCGAAGGCTGTGCGATTCGCGGCCGGGCTCGGCGGATCTGTGGCTTCTCGTGGCCCAGACCCTGCGCCGTCCGGAGGATTTCGACGAGCGCATCGCCGCCCTCGATCGCGTGATCGCCCTCAACCCGCGAGCCACGGACGCGTGCGACCTGAAGGCCACCCTGCTCGCGTCCGCGGGCGAGTTCGACCTTGCCCAGCGCGCGTGCCGGCCGGCGTTCTGGGGCGACGAGCCGCCCCACGAACTCCGCGGGCGGGCGGCCTGGGTCCTCTACCAGAGCGGCGCGCGGGAGAAGGCCATCGAAGCGATGCTGAAGGTGCTCAAGGATGTTCCGGGCTACCGCTGGGGCCTCGACATTCTTCTCCTCTGGCTGGGCGATACCCCCGGGCACGCCCGCTACCCCGAAGTGGCGGAGCGGTTCACCGATCTCGCCCCGCTCGATGCCGTGGCCTGGGGGCATCGGGCGGCGGCGGCGCTCGCGCGGCAGCAACGGGAGGCCGCGTGCGGCTTCCTGCGGCGGGCGATCGAACTCGACTCCTCCTACACGTATGGAGTTCGAAACCTCGCCGACACTCTCTTCCGCGAGGGCCGCAAGGACGAAGCTCTGCGGGTGCTCGCCGATTCACCCCAGGCCGCGACGGACGAGTCGCTCCTGCGACTGCGGCTCCATCTGGCCCTGGAGATGAAGGACGACGTCGCCGCGAAGGAAGCGATCGAGACCTGGCTCCAGCTTCCCGAGGTCGACGACTCGCTGTTGCAGGAGGCCATTCAGGAATGCGAGAGGGCGGGCCGCCGCTCCCTTGTCCAGGACGCCTTCGTGAGCGCGGGCGCCCGGATCAAGTCGTGGCGCACGGGAGCGGCGTGGGTCGCGGAGGCGCTCTCGGTGGGGAGCTTCAGCGTCGCCAGGAAGCGGCTCAATGTGCTGAGGCCGTTTAGCGCCGCGCACGTTGGCGGCATCTACCAGGTTCTGGTGGACCAAGGGAACCGGGTCGGCCTGTCGTTCGCCTGGTTCCGCCGCTCGCATCGCCTCGAGATCGCCTCGGCGCCGCTTCTTTGGGGCGCGCTTGGAAATTGCCTGCTCCGACGCCGCTCCTTCGGGGCGGTGCGGCGCGCCATGGCCGACTGGCGCGAGCGAGTGAAGCGCGGCGAGGCCCAACCCTGGATGCTCACCAACATGATGGAGGCGCTTCTCGCTCTGGGCCGTACCGATGAAGCCTGCGACGTCGCCCGCGCCGCCTTGTCCCTGCAACGAGACCATGCCACCGAGCGGTTCGAAGCGGCGCTGGCCGCGTACCAGGCTTTCGACGGGCCGCTCGGCGAAGTCAACGCCCTCCTTCAGTCCGCAGCGAGGGCGAGCCAGGGAAAGCCCAAGGCCGCATTCCGCTTCGAAACCGCGCGCGCGATCGCCGAGTTCCGGCAGTTGGGAGACCGGGCGGTCCATCGAAATCTGCCCCGCCCGCCCGCCGGCGAGGCCGACGCCCAGAGCCTCCACCTTCGCGCTCAGTGGCGCCTCCGCGCTCCGGGCGTCGCCGGCGCCGTGGGCGCTTTGTTCCGGATCATCCGGGTGACCGACCCGGTCGCCCTCCTTGTCTACGAGGTTCGCTGCCGGATCGCGAGGTCGCGATACCGGCCGCGGTCCTGAATCTGGCTCTCCGGCTTCTTGGCGCGAAACGGGCCCGTTCGGTAGATTTCCTTCATCGACTTCCCTGGAGGAAACCAATAGGTCTTCCCGCTCGTATAGCTCAAGGCGAGTCAGTCGATATCCACCCCAGAGCTTCGAATCAGGAATGAACTTCTCACCAGGCAGCACCAGGCGTCCCGACCCCCAACCCCCGGCGGGGCCCGGGAAAACCCAGATGGGGATTCCTAACCCCGGTTCCCCGCGCGGCGTTGTCCTCGTCGACGAGGCGCGGAAGTCAAGGCGCCGCCTGTATCCGGTGACCTTCGTCTACTCGGCCTTCGCCGCCGTCGTGTTCGCCCTAGGCCTTCGATCGAATCCGGTTTCGGCCCTGTTGCTGGCGGCGGCGGGCCTCGTCTTCTGGACCGCCGTCGAGTACTGGGTGCATCGCTACGTCCTCCACGGCATCTTCCCCAACAAGGGCACGGCGTGGAGCCGCTTCCTCAACAAGGCGTTCGATCACCTCCACTGGCAGCACCATCTGCGACCCTGGGACGGGAACCACATCAACGGGACGATCTTCGACACGCTGTGGGTCGTGGCGCCGGCCTTCGGGCTCAGTTTCCTCGCCCCCGTTCACACCGTGCCCTCGTTCCTCGCCGGCTTCATCCTCGGCTACGTCATCGAGGAGTGGTGCCATCATTCCGTGCACTTCTACGTGCTCGACTGGCCCTGGTTCCGCGGCCTGAAGGCGCGCCACTTCTACCACCATTCGAAGCTCGGCGCGGAGATCCTCTTCGGCCTGAGCAACGGCTTCTGGGATGACGTCATCGGCACCGGGATGCCCGCGCCCGCGACGGCTCCCATCCGTCCGATGAAGACTCTGCCCGGGCTGCAGCAGATCCACTTCGACTCCGCTCCGCGCGTGCGGCGCGAGCGGACGGATCGGCGCTCGACCGGCTGCCCGTCGTCTCCCCGCAGCCCCGAGATCTAACCGCGGCTCAGGGGCCCGTTTCCGGAGGGCGGCCGGCCCTCAGGACTTGACGTAGACCTCGGCGCCCACTTCCGCGAACTCCCTCGACTTCTCGGCCATGCCGGCGGCGAGTGCGGCCTCCGCCTCGAGCCCCTGCTTGTCGGCGTAGTCGCGGACATCCTGGGTGATCTTCATCGAGCAGAAGTGCGGGCCGCACATCGAGCAGAAGTGAGCGGTCTTCGCACCCTCGGCGGGCAGGGTTTCGTCGTGGTAGAGCCGCGCGGTCTCCGGATCCATGCCGAGGTCGAACTGATCCTCCCAGCGGAACTCGAAGCGCGCCTTGGAGAGGGCGTTGTCCCACAGCTGCGCGCCGGGATGGCCCTTCGCGAGATCCGCGGCGTGCGCGGCGATCTTGTAGGCAATGACGCCATCCTTCACGTCCTGCCGGTCGGGCAGGCCGAGATGCTCCTTGGGCGTCACGTAACAAAGCATGGCCGTGCCGTACCATCCGATCATGGCCGCGCCGATGGCCGAGGTGATGTGGTCGTAGCCGGGAGCCACGTCGGTGGTGAGCGGGCCGAGCGTGTAGAAGGGCGCCTCGTGGCAGACCGCGAGCTGCCGGTCCATGTTCTCCTTGATGAGGTGCATGGGGACGTGGCCCGGGCCCTCGATCATCACCTGGCAGTCGTGCTCCCAGGCGATCTTCGTGAGCTCACCCAGGGTCTCGAGTTCAGCGAACTGCGCCTCGTCGTTCGCGTCCGCGATGGAGCCGGGACGCAGGCCGTCGCCCAGCGAGAAGCTCACGTCGTACTGCGCGAGCAGCTCGCAGATTTCGCGGAAGTGCGTGTAGAGGAAGCTCTCCTGGTGGTGCGCGAGACACCACTTCGCGAGGATGGAGCCGCCGCGTGACACGATGCCGGTGGTGCGCTTCGCGGTGAGGGGAATGTAGGGGAGCCGCACGCCCGCGTGAATGGTGAAGTAGTCGACGCCCTGCTCGCATTGCTCGATCAGGGTGTCGCGGTAGATCTCCCAGGTGAGCTCCTCGGCCTTGCCGTTCACCTTCTCGAGAGCCTGGTAGATGGGCACGGTGCCCACGGGCACCGCGGCGTTGCGGATGATCCACTCCCGGGTGGCGTGGATGTTCTTTCCGGTGGAAAGGTCCATCACGGTGTCGGCGCCCCACTTCGTGGACCAGCGCATCTTCTCGACCTCCTCTTCGATCGACGAGGCGATCGCGGAGTTGCCGAGGTTGGCGTTGATCTTCACCAGGAAGTTGCGGCCGATGGCCATCGGCTCGCTCTCCGGGTGATTGATGTTGCTCGGGATGATGGCGCGCCCGCGGGCCACCTCATCGCGAACGAACTCGGGGGTCACGTGGCGCGGGATGGAGGCGCCGAACGCTTCGCCCGGGTGCTGGAAGCGCACGTTGCTGCGGTCCTTGCTGGCCTCGAAGGCCCCGGCCCGCCCCAGGTTCTCGCGAAGCGCCACGAACTCCATCTCGGGCGTCACGATGCCTTTCCGGGCGTAGTGCATCTGGGTGACCCGGGCGCCGGGCTTCGCGCGCAGCACGCGCCGCGGCGTCTTCGGGAAGAACTCCAGCCTGCCCTCCGCCTTCAGTCTCTCGAGGCGTTCCTGCTCCTCGGCGGAGTTGCGGTAGCCGTTGTCCTCGGGCCGCGCCGCCCGCCCATCGACCTCCTCGACGTCGTTTCGCTCGAGGATCCAGTGGCGGCGGTAGGTGGGCAGCCCCTCGCGCACGTCGCCCTTGAAGGATGGATCGCCCCAGGGACCGCTGGTGTCGTAGAGGCGCACCGTCTCGTTCTCCTCGGCCCGGCCGAAGCGGTCTCGGGTGGGGTGCGGCGTCAGTTCGCGGAAGGGAACTCGGACTCCGCGCGGGCCATCGACGAAGATCCGGCGCGCCCGAGGGGCCTTGGGGACGGCATTGGGCTGTGAAGACATGTGGGTGAGGTCGCCTCAGGAAATCCGGCGGGAAAAGACAAGGAAAGCAAGAACGAGAATTCCCATGGCGGCGACACCGTAGCGCCGGCCGCGGGCCTCCCCGATAATAGTGGTGGCGAGCCGCAGCGGGGGGAGCAGGATCACGAGAGAGATGCCTGCTTTGACCCATTCCGCCTCCCGCGCGACAAGACCCGCGAGCAGGATCAAAGCGGCGACGCCCAGACCCGCCGCGTGCAGAGGCTCGGCGGGCTGACGGATCTGGGCTTTGGGGGTGCCCGGCATAAGGCGCCGATTGTAGCGAAGCGGGCTTGCGACCCATGCCCTGGCCGGCCTGAGGATTCCCGAGGGGTCGTCGGGCTAAACTGCGCGGGCTTGGAAGCTCAACAGGAACTAAGGCAAGGCATGGGCGCGAAGCCTGCCCCGAAGCGGAAGGGCCGCTGGCTCAAGCGGATTCTCACCCTCCTGTTCGTCGCCGCCGTGGTGTTCCTCTTCGGCGTCGTTCCCTACACGCTGGGCGGCATCGCGACGCGCCGTCGCTTCAATCTCCCGGACAAGGAGAACAGCGAGTACGTCAAGAACAGCTTCAACGTGGCCCGCGAGGACATCACCTTGAAGACCTCGGATGGCGTGAGCATCTCGGGATGGTGGATTCCCGTCGACCGGCCCCGCGGCACCGTAGTCCTGGTGCACGGCCTCAACCGGACCCGCATCGAGATGGCGAAGAAAGTGGAGCCGCTTCACGCCTGGGGCTTCAATTGCATCCTGATCGACCTGCGGCACCACGGCGCATCGGGAGGGGACCGCAGCACGTTCGGTCTCACCGAGAAGCTGGATGTGCGCGCGGCCGTCGATTTCGCTCTCACCAAGTCCCCGGGCCCGATCGTCCTGTGGGGCGTCTCGCTCGGGGGCGCCACCGTCACTCTCGCCGCGGCGGACGACCCGCGCGTGGCCGGTCTCATCACGGACAGCAGCTACGACACCCTCCCCAACACTGTGCGCCACCATCTGAGACTCTTCCGCGGCTTTCGCTTCTACGGCATTCCCGCGTTGAAGCTCGTGCCTCAGTGGCCCACCTCCGCGCTCGTCCTCTTCTGGATCAAGGAGCGGGGCGGCTTCGACCCCGAGGAGGTCGATGTCCTGGCCGCCGCGGCCAGGATGAATGGGCGCCCGTCCCTGTTCGTGGCGAATCGCGGCGACGCCCGCATCCCCTTCGCCATCGCCGAGGAAATGACGAAGCTCGCCGGCCCGAAATCGCGCATGATCCTGACCGAGAGCAGGAGCCACGGCAGCGCGTGGCGGGACGCGCGCGATATCTACGAGCCCGCGGTGAAGCGTCTCCTCGACGAGGCGGCCCCGCCCCTCGAGGCTGCGCCCGCGTCTAAAGTCGAAATGCCGGCGAAGGACGCCGCCAAACCCGTTTCCGAAAGGACCAGCAAGTGAGCGACGAGAAAGCCCCGCATCAACCGTTTCCAGCCGACGACGACAGCGGAGCGCCCCAGCCGGCGAGCACGTCGTACACCATGGTGGATCCACGCTTCCGGCAGGCCTACTTTCACTTCTACAAGGAGACGTACAAGCCGTCGGCCCTCGATCGCAAGACCAAGGAGTTCGTGGCCATCGCGGCGAGCCTGGCCTTCAAGTGTCAGGGCTGCATTGAAGGCCACATCAAGAAGGCCATCAAGTACGGAGCCACCAGGGAAGAGATCTCCGAGACCATCGCCATCACCATGGGTGTCGGCGCTGCCGCGGTGGTGGACCTCACGGACATCGCAGCCGACAACATGAATCTCAAGCTCTACTAGGGCAGCCTTGAGCGCCGCGCCCGAGATTTCCGTCGTCATTCCCCTCTACAACGAGGTCGAGAATGTCGAGGACCTCTGCCGCGAGTTGAAAGCGGCGCTCGATCCTATCGGCCGGACGTACGAGGTGCTGCTCGTCGATGACGGATCGAAGGACGGCACGGGGAAGCGAGCGCTCGAGCTCGCGAAGTCCGAGCCCACCCTCAAGGTTCTGCGCCTGCGTCGGAATTTCGGCCAGACCGCCGCCTTCTCCGCCGGGTTCGACCATGCGCGGGGCAAGGTCGTCGTGACCTCCGACGGGGACCTGCAGAACGACCCGAAGGACATCGGACCGCTGCTCGCGAAACTCGACGAAGGGGATGGCTACGACATCGTCTGCGGCTGGCGGAAGAACCGCCACGACCCCCTTTCCAAGAAGATCCCCTCGTTCTTTGCGAACCGGCTCATCTCCTGGGCGACCGGGGTCGAGATTCACGACTACGGCTGCTCACTCAAGGTCCTTCGCGCCGACGTGGTGAAGGGCATCCGCCTGTACGGCGAGATGCATCGCTTCATTCCCGCGGTCGCGTCATCGATGGGTGTGCGCGTCGCCGAGGTGGTGGTGAATCACCGTCCGCGGACACGCGGGGTAAGCAAGTACGGCATAGGGCGCACCACGCGGGTCCTGCTCGATCTCTTCACGGTCAAGTTCTTCATGACCTACGGCACCCGGCCGGCGCACCTCTTCGGCCTCTTCGGCCTCCTCTTCGGCGCCGTCGGCTTCGGGATCCTGAGCTACCTGGCATTCATCCGCCTCTTCGCGGATCAGTCGATCGGCTCGCGGCCTCTGCTCTTCTTCGGCGGTCTCTCGTTCCTCACGGGCATCCTGCTCGTGAACTTCGGCCTCATGGCGGAACTCCTCATGCGCACGTACCACGAGAGCCAGAACAAGCCGATCTACGTTCTGAAGACCGACGATCGATAGTGCCTGAACCCCGCATCCTCCTGATGGCGGAGACGTACCATCCGGTGCTGGGTGGGGGCGAGAAGCACACGCGGTCCCTGGCCCGCGGGCTCGCGCATCGCGGCTTCGGCGTTCAGGTCATCACCCGGCGTTCGAGCGAGGACCTTCCCGCACTCGAAGCCGACGGCTCTGTCGCCATCCACCGCGTGGGCCCGCCGGGAAAGGGCCGGGGGAAGAAGTTCGCGATGATCCCGGGCGCGCTCGGCCTGGCGCGAAAGCTGGCGCGCGAGAGCGATGTCCTCATGAATGGGGGCACCCGCGTCCTCGCCCTGCCCGCGCGCGCGGCCATCGCGGGGACCCGTTGCGCGCTCGTCCTCCGGCCGGAATTGAACGGCGAACTCGATGGCTCTCTCGCGCTGTGGGGACGTAAGAGTTCCGCGCTCGAGCGTTCGCTCGCTCGGGCCGCCGCCCGCCTGCGGAACGGCCTGCTGCAGCGGACGGGAGCGGTCGTCGCCATCTCCGAGGCGATCGCCCGGGAGGCGGTCGAAGCGGGATTTCCAGCGGCCAGGGTGCATCGGATCCCGCACGGCATCGACATGTCCGAGTACGCGCCGGTGAGCGCCGCGGAGAAGGCGTCGCGCCGCAGCGCGCTTGGCCTTCCCGCGGACCGCGTCCTCATCGCGTACACCGGCCGCCTGATCGAGGGCAAGGGGCTCGAGACGCTGTTCGCGGCGATGCGGTCGCTGGCCGGCCTGCCGTCGTGGCATCTGCTGCTCGTGGGGTCGGGCAGCGGTCAGGTGATCTCGGTCGAGGAGAAGCTCAGGAAGGACGCGGGAGAGGGATCGCTTCGAGGCCGCGTGACCTTCACCGGCCGCGTGGAGAACGTGGCGGGCTGTCTTCAAGCCTCCGACATCTTCGCCTTCCCGACCCTCGACGAAGCGCTCGGTATGTCGGCGGTCGAAGCGCAGGCCTGCGGCCTGCCCGCGGTCGCGTCGCGCACCGGCGGCGTCCCGGATGTGGTCGAGGACGGGGTGACGGGAATCCTCGTGCCTCCCGGTGAAACCGGGCCCCTTGCCGAAGCGCTTCGCGCTCTGCTCTCCGACCCGGAGCGCCGCGCGAGGCTTGCCGAGGCGGCGCGTGCCCGCATGAAGGAACGCTTCGCCTACGACACCATGGTGACGCGGTATGCCGAGCTGTTTCGCTCACTCGCGCGCGGAGGGGCTTCGTGAAGGTCGCTCTTACCGGAGCTTCCGGCTACACCGGAGGCCACATCCTCAGAAAGCTCCTCGCGCGTGGCGACTCGGTGACGGCGCTGGTGCGCGAAGGTTCGATCACGCCGGCCTTGCAGGCGAGTGGGGCGCAGATCGTGGCCGGAGTGCTCGGCAGCGCGGACGATGCCCGCCGCTTTATCGCGGGCTGCGACGCGGTGATGCACGTCGCCGCGGTCTATCGGACCGCGGGCCACCCGGATTCCTACTACCGGCAGATCAACGTCGAGGGCACGCGAAAGCTTCTCGAGGCAGCGACCGAAGCGGGCGTCCGCCGGTTCGTCCACACCTCCACGGTGGGTGTTCACGGGGACGTGAAGCACCCGCCCGCGGACGAGAACTCGCCGATCGCTCCGAGCGACATCTACCAGGAGACCAAGGCCGAGGCTGATGCCATGGCGCGGGAGTTTGGCCGCGCCAGAGGGATCGAGGTCGCGATCGTCCGGCCCGGTGCGATCTACGGCCCGGGGGAGACGAGGCTCCTGAAGGTGTTCCGCGGCATCGCGCGCGGTCGTTATGCGGTCGTAGGGAAGGGGACGCCCCACTATCACCTTGTCTATATCGACGATCTCGTGGACGGTTTCCTGCTCGCCCTCGATCGCAGGGAAGCCGCGGGCGAGACGTTCATCATCGCCGGGCCCTCCTCGCTATCGCAGGATGACCTCGCCCGCGAGGTCGCGCGAGCGACGGGCGGCTCGGTGTGGCCGTTCCACATCCCCGCCTGGCCCATCCAGCGGCTTGGCGACCTGGTCGAGGCGATCTGTGTGCCTTTTGGCGTGGAGCCGCCGATTCACCGCCGCCGGGTCGACTTCTGGGTGAAGAACCGCTCCTTCTCCATCGAGAAGGCGCGCCGGCTGCTCGGCTACGACCCGAAAGTCGGCACGATGGAAGGCATCCGCCGCACCGCGCAGTGGTATCGCGAGCACGGCTGGTTGTAGCGATCTCCGTGCGAGGCGCCGGCCTTCACCGTTGCGACGCGAGGGAGAAGGCCGGATGGTTCGAGGGCGGTTACGCCGCGACTGGGGCCATCGGCCGTGGAATTGCGACCACCGCGGGTGAGGCAAGGCAGGAGCGGTATCCGAGATAGATGAGGATGAGACCCATCAGCTCGGTGATGTAGAGGGCTTCGACGTACCCCACGCGCGTGAGCGAACCGCCGATGCCTGGAAGCATGCCGCCGGTCGCGATCAGCACGTTGCCGATGAAGCGGCCCTTGAAGCGCGCGTCCTGCTTGAAGCGGCGGGCCGAGACCGCAGCGCCGCCGACCAGGAAGATCATCGACCAGGTGTTGATGAACGGACTCACCAGGCGGACCCACTTCCACTGGATCACGCTGCCCGACAGGCGATGCTGTTCGGCGAGCGTCGGATCGATGGGAGCGAGGAAGACTGCGATCGAAGCCAGGATGATGACGCTGACCCACAGGTAGGCCCAGCGATTGGCGCTCTTGCGCCCAAGGTGCAGATAGGCCGAGCCCTGCGCGAGCGGATACCCGCCGAGGAAGGCGCCGGCCACGTACCAACAGCGGAAGACCGTCTCATTCCAGCCGACGAGGCTCGTGAACGCTTCGGTGAAGGTGCCCATGCCGTAGGTGACCATTCCCAGCCCCCACCAGAAGAGATGAGGCCCCGCTCCTTTCTGGGCGAATCGTCGGAACAGGACGGTGGCGAAGAAGACGCAGCAGCAGGTGGAGATGACGGGCAGATAGAGCACGGCCTGATGAAGAGGTGAAAATTCCATGATGATCTCGCGAGATTTTGGGGTTGAAGGAAAGAAGGGAAAGAAGCGCCTACCGCGAGACGGGCGGCGCTCGGTCCTTCAACGTATCCCGCGAAACGACCGGGCTCCACGGTGGCGCGGCCGGCCCGGCGAGCGAAGCCATCGGAAGGCTGAGCGCGAGTGAGCCGCCCAGGCGATCGACCACGGCCAGCGAGAGGGCCAGCCCCAGACTCGTCGCGGCCAGCGGGAGACTCGGCTCGGGGGCGGCCACCGGCAGATGAATCATCGCGAAGATCAGGATCGCGGCGATCCCCAGGGCCGGCGAGCGAAGCGAGCGGAGGTGCCGCGCACCGCGCTTGAGCACCAACAACATCGCCACCGCGAGGCTCCACCGGAGCACCACGATCGGGTCGAGTGTCTCCTGCTGCAGAGCGCGCTCGATGAGGAGGCCGAGGTGCAGGATCAGCAGGGGCAGGCCGGCCAGGACGAGCAAACCCCACTGCCGGAAACCGAGCCGGGTCTGGTGCGTCTGGGCAGGGGGCTTCACTGGCAGCATGGCGAGCTTTGGTACGCGCAGAATACTCGCCCGGTTCTTTGGGTCAATGATGCGGATGAACCAAGGCCAAATGCTGCAAGTGCGCGCTTTACAGGCAAGTTGGATTTCCCGATGGTTCAGTGCCGGCGCAGTTTTTGCCGCAGGACCGACAGCAGAGACCGGCGGCCTGGGCCCGGAAGCCGCTCCACGTAGTCCTCGCCCACGCGCGCGATGGCGAAAGGATCGGAGCCCGGGCGGCTGATCGCGGGTGGCGCGGGGGCCTTGCCCGCGAAGCCTGCCACGTACCCGACCTCGGCCGCCAGTTGGCGGGCCAGGGGCGAATCGACATGCCACGGATAGCACACGGACGTCGCCTCGACCTCCGCCTTCTTCTGGAGAAGGCGCCGGGCTTCCTCGAGGTCGAATCGCACGGCTTCCTTGACCTCAGCCTCGGTCTCGAAGCGCCGATCGATCGACCGATACGCCGGCTTTCCCGAGAGCCTCGGCGCGGAAACCGGAAGGGGCGTTCCGAGCGGCACCTCCCGTCCCCGCACCAGGCGGCCGTCGAGCCACAGGAACGGGCAGTCAAACTCGCCGTAACCCCGGCGCATCGTCTCGGTGACCGCGCCTTCGTTCTCGTGAGACATCGCGATGCGCGCGTGCAGGTGAGTGTGACTGCCGAGGTCGATCGCATCCCTCATGGCGCGCGCCTCACCCCAGGTGATGAACGGCCGGTCCGATGATTCATCGCGGGCGGTGAGCGGCGCCCATTTGCTTTCGGGGGTATCGCCGATGTTCTTCGACACTTCGGACGTGTCGTGCACGGCACTCGTGACGAGAAACGCGGTGGCGCGCATGCCGAACCTCTTCAGGAGCGGATAGCCCACCGTCCAGGTGGTCGCGCGTCCGTCGTCGATGGTGATGAGCACCGACTTCGCGGGCGCGGCGCGGCGCCCGGAAATCGCGTCCAGGTAGGCGGGGAGGCCGATCGCCTGGTACCCGGCCGCGCGCAGATACGCGAGCTTTCGTTCGAAGGCCCGCGGTTCGAGGCCGTGGAACGTGAACACGGGGATGTCGAAGGGATCGAGATCGCCGCCCCTTACGAACGCCGGATCCCGCGTGACGAGATCGACGAGCAGCCGCCCCGCGTCCGCGCTCCGCTTCAGAACCGGCATCAGGCGTTGTCTTGTGGGTGGTGGTGCGACTTCCTCGCGAGCCACACGAACAGCCCCGATATGGAGAGGAGGACGACGAGCCCCGCGGCCACGATGGAGAAGGCGAGGGCGCTCTCGCGCGGCAGGCCCACCTGGTGGAAATAGAGCACGTACACGCCTTCGCGAATGCCCCAGCCGTTGAAGGAGATGGGGATGGCCTGAATGAGCGAACAGAGCGGCACCATCAGCATCGCGGTGCCGAGGTCGAGGGGAATGCGGAGGGCGCTCGCCACCAGGTAGAAGTAGACGACGCCCAGGAACTGGAGGAGCAGGGAAAGGAGGAAAGCCTCCGCGAGCGCGCTCTTCCTGGCCCGGAACGCGTTCACGGTCGCCTGGACCGACTCGAACTTCGTGTGGATCCACGGGAAGCGCCGGACACCCACCGTCTCCACGACGCGGGTCACGAAACCCGAGCGGGCGAAGATCGCTCCGAGCACGATGAAGAGAGCCGTGAGGCCGAGGAGGATCACCCGCGCCCCCGCCAGCCCCCGCACCATCGAGCCGCCCAGGACGAACGCGGGCGCGGCAATGAAGTAGAGGGCCACGAAACCCACCACGCGATCGACGAAGGCCACGGTGAGCGCGGCGGTATGCGACCCGGCGTGTTTCGCGGTGTCGCGCACCCGCACCACGTCGCCGCCTACGTTGCTCGGCAGGAAATTCCCGAAGAACGACGCCACCATGTAGGAATTGAGCAGTTCGCCGAACGTCGGTCCGCCCTCGATGGCGTCGAGCAGCACCTTCCAGCGCACGGTGGAGAGCAGCACCACCACCACGTAGACCGCCGCGGCCACCGCGAAGAGACCGTGCCGCCCCTCGATGAAGTGCCGCAGGACGTCGGAGAGGTCGACGCTCTGCAGGAGATAGAAGAGGAGGCCGACGGAAAGGACGAGCTTGACGAGAAGGAGAAGTGTGCGGTTCAAGGAGGGTCGGATTCGGTGAATTGCGGATGGAGAACCGCGGAAGGCCGGCGCTTTTTGAGAGAATGAACCGTGATCGTACGACAACGGGCCGGTTCTCCGAAGCCGGGGGTGGCGGCGTGAGCGGCTCCCCGTCGATGAAGGACGTGGGCATCCAGGCGGCGATCAAGGACCCGCGCTCGTCCTCCGAGAAGTACCAGGACCTCGTCATCGGCTCGCGCGATTTCCTCCGGCTCGTTCATTTCGAGCTCGTGATGCTCCTCGCCTCGCGGGTTCCCGGCGCCCTCGGCCTGCTTCTCCGGAAGGTCCTTTATCCGACGCTTCTCGGGTCGTGCGGGCGCGGCGTCGTCTTCGGCGTCGACGTGACGCTGCGCCATCCCCACAAGATCCACATCGGCGAGGGAACCGTGATCGACGACCACGTTCTTCTCGATGCCAAGGGGGTCAAGAACCAGGGCATCCGCATCGGCGACCACGGCTTCGTCGGCCGCAACACCATCCTCTCGTGCAAGGACGGCGACATCACCCTCGGCAGTCACATCAATATCGGCTTCAACTGCGAGGTCTTCTCCTCTTCGAAAGTCGAGGTGGGGGACTACGGCCTTTTCGCCGCCTACACCTACGTGGTGGGCGGAGGACACGATCACTCCGACGTGGGCGCGGTGATGATCGATCAGGCGCGGCCCTCGAAGGGCGTCACTATCGGCCGCAACGCCTGGCTCGGCGCGGGCGCCAAGATCCTCGACGGCGTGAGCCTCGGCGCGAACGTGGTGATCGGGGCGGGCGCGGTGGTGAACGAGTCGCTGCCCGATTCCGTGATCGCCGCCGGGGTGCCCGCGAAGATCATCAAGAGGCGTGACGCGTTGTCGCCCGAACGACAGGCATGAGCCGGATCCTGGTCGTGACGTCGTCCGCGCCCTTCGTCCGCGGCGGGCACATGGTCATCGCCGAGGAGACGGTCGCGGCCCTGCGGCGCGCCGGGCACGAGGCGGAGATCTTTCAGACCCCGACCAACCGATTCGGCCGGCAGTTCGACGCGTATGAGGCCACGCGCCTGACCGATGTTTCCGAGGGCGCCGATGGCCGCCCTATCGATCAGATTCTCACCATGCGCTATCCCGCCTTCGCACTGCGTCATCCGAAGCACGTGTGCTGGCTGACCCACACCATGCGCGAGTATTACGACCTGTGGGACTCGATCATGCAGGGGTTCGGCCGCAAGGGCCGGCTCAAAGAGACGATCCGCCGCTACTTCATCCACCGGCTGGACCGTCGCCTGCTCACGCGAAACGTCACCAGGCTCTACACCATCTCCCGGACCGTGACCGATCGGCTCCAGCATTTCATCGGTGTGCCCTCGACCGTCCTCCACCCGCCCGCGCCCGCCCGGAACTACCGCTGCGAGGCCTACGAACCGTACATCTTCGCGGTGAGCCGGCTCCATGTCCTCAAGCGGATGGACCTGCTCATCGAGGCGATGGCGCTCACGAAGGAGCGGTCGTTTCGCGCGGTCATCGCGGGCGAGGGCGAGGATGAGGCCCGCCTCCGCGGGCTCATCCGCGAGAGGGGCCTCGAAGGGCGGGTGGAACTTTTGGGCCCGCTTTCCGAGGAGGCGAAGCTCGAGCACTACGCGCGCTGCCGCGCCGTGTACTTCGCTCCACGCAACGAGGACTACGGCTTCGTGACCCTGGAAGCCATGTCGAGCGGCAAGGCGGTGCTGACCGCGGCCGACTCCGGCGGCCCGACCGAGCAGGTGGAGCCAGGCGCCACCGGCTGGATCCTCGAACCCGAGGCCCGGGCTTTCGCGGAGGCGCTCGACCGCGTGGCGGGCGACAAGGATCTCGCCGAGCGGATGGGGCGCGGCGGTCTTGCCTACGCGGCCCGCCACTCCTGGGACGCGGTGGCGCCGAGCCTGGTGCTCTGATCCTCCCCGCAGAGAATCCTGGGGGAGCGGTGCGGCCGAGTCCGGCGCTAGCTTGGAGTCACGTTGATGGGAAGGTCCACGGTGCGAACCCCGAATGATTCGAACCAGCTGATTCCCTCATCGACGAGGTCGAAGCGAAGGCGATACGTCCCGGGCGTCCGGGGCGCATGGCACGTGAAGCTCAGCTCGGTCCGCTCCACCGGATTCATGTCCTTCGGCAGCTCAAAGCGCTCGTGGTCGCGCACGAGAACCTCGCCCGCCTGGTCGCAGATGACGACACCCACGCACACGTGGCCCCGAACTCCCGCGGGACCGGCGATCCAGCGCGTGTCCCCGGCGTTGTGGATCTGCAGGGTGACGTCGATTCCCTGGCCCGGGGACACCGATTTGGGCGTCGTGGCCGCCTCCGGCCTCACGAGGTTCAGGTTCGCGAAGAGGGACCCGGGCGCTTCGCTCGTGAGGAGCTCGAAGCGGTCCGCGAGAAGAAGGGTGGGAGAACCCGTCTGCTCGAACCAGGCGACCCGGTCGTCGACCATGTCGAGCTGAATGAGGCAGTCGCCCTGTGGGTTCGCCCTCGGCAGACGCATCTCCATCTCGATGGACTCGCCCGGCGCCACGTTCTTCGGAAGGTACACGCGCACGAAGCCGCGGGCTACCGTCTCGCGCTTGAGATTGAGGAGATGCGCCCCGAGGACGACGAATCCGCCCAGCGGCGTTTCCTCGCGAAGCCAGAGAGTGTCGCCGGTGTTGGTGATGCGCACGGCCTGCATCGAGCCGTCGCCCGCGGGCCGGGGTGAGAGAGCCACCGCCTGGATCTCGGCGCGAAGCACGCTCGGGTTGCGGCTGTCGGGGGTGCTCCGCCCCTTGAAGAGCGAGAGCACCATGAAGTGCCGCAGCGATTCGCGCACGGTGTCGACCGGGTAGATGTTGTCGTCGCCCTCCATGAACTTGACGTGCTGCTCGAGGGAGAAGGTGAGGGCCCCCGGATCGGGGAACGGTTTCAACTGCGGGGAATGGAAACCGACGCCCGCCGCGATCCTCACCAGGTCGTCGAGATGAATGTCGTTCTCGAGCACTCCGTGGATCTCCGTTTCGTAGGCTCCCTGGTCGCTGTGGGCATGGCCCTCGCCCGGTTCGCCCATGACCAGGCGCCCGCCGGGGCGCAGGATCCGGAAGAATTCGCGAAGGACCTCGGTCTGGTTGGGGACGTGGTGGAACGAATCGAAGCACACGATCCGATCCACCGATTCACTGGGAATGTCGAGCTCGTGCCCGGAGTACTTGAGGAATCGCGGATTCAGTTCCATCTGGTGCCGGGGATCGGACTCGAACATCTGCCGGCCGAAGGACAGGGCGGTCTCGCTGACATCGACGGAGATCGTCCGGCACCGCAAACGGTTGATCATCGAGGAGAGCCAGCAGCTGCCCGCGCCGAAGTCGACCACGGTCATGCCCACGCCGAGGTCGAGTTCGTGGAGCACGAGGCCGAGCCGATAGAGGATTCCCGGAGTGTCGCGCACCGTGCTGAGCGGCTTGTTGAGGACGTGCAGCCGCGCGTCGGGCTCCTGGGAGATGCTCTGCCAGTGCTTCTCGGCGTTGCGGTTGAACTCATCCGCCCGGCTCAGAAGCTCCGCTTCCGAGTAGGTCGGATGGTCGTGAACGTGAGGCGCCTTCGGAGTGGCGCTCAGGGCTTGCCAGGCAAGAGACAGGTGACGGCGGAGCGCGCGGGAGTCCATGAGTGGCGCATTCTCTCCCGAAGCGATGGCAAGATTCGCCCGATGCCCCGAGGCGCGCGACCCTTGACCGAAACACCCACTGCTTACGCCACTCCCGCCGCATTTCGATCGTGGCTCAAGCAGAACCATGCCCGCCGGCCGGAACTGCTGGTCCGCTGCTTCAAGGTGCATGCGGCCGAGCGGGGGATCACCTATGTCCAGGCACTCGACGAGGCGCTGTGCTTCGGCTGGATCGACGGGGTCCGACGCTCGCTCGACAGCGATAGTTTCAGCGTGCGCTTCACGCCCCGGAAGGCCAAGAGCTACTGGAGCGCCGTCAACATCGCCAAGGCCGAAGCGCTCATCGAGACGGGGCGAATGGCGCCTCCCGGCCAGGCCGCTTTCAACGCGCGGGACCAGGCTCCGCCGCGCAAGTACTCGTTCGAGTCGAAGCCGGAGGGGTTCGCCCCGGGCTACCTGAAGAAGATCCGGGCGAACGCGAGGGCTTCCGCGCACTACGACTCGCGGCCTCCCGGCTACATTCGCACACACGCCTTCTGGGTGATGAGCGCGGTGAACGAAGCCACCCGCCTGCGACGGTTGGAGACCCTGATCCAGTCCTGGGAGCGAGGCGAGGCGGCTCCGCCCCTGAAGCGCCGGAACCCCTGACAACGGTCCTGCGCCCGTGGATACACGGGCATCGGGTCCGGGCCGCTAGACTCAAGAGCAAGGGCGTTCTCCAGGAGATCCGAATGGCCAAGACCGAGACCACCGCAAGTGCGAAGACCAGAGACGATGGTCGCGAACTGAAGCCGTACACCACCATCTCGGGCCGGCCGATCGAGCCTTTGTATCGGCCCGAGGACGTGAAGAGCATCGACTACGACCGCGATCTCGGCGATCCGGGCAGCTATCCCTTCACCCGCGGCGTGCACAAGACCGCCTATCGCGGCAAGACCTGGACCATGCGTCAGTTCGCGGGTTTCGGTTCCGCAGCCCAGACCAACGAGCGCTTCAAGTACCTCCTCGCGCACGGTTCCATGGGTCTCTCCGTCGCCTTCGACCTGCCCACCCTGATGGGCCGCGATCCGGATCACCAGCTTTCGCTCGGCGAAGTCGGCAAGTGCGGCGTCGCCGTCACTTCGCTCGACGACATGGAGACGCTCTTCGACGGCATACCGCTCGGCGACGTCACCACGTCGATGACCATCAACTCCCCGGCCCCCATACTCGTGGCCTTCTACATGCTGGTGGGGGAGAAGCAGGGAGTCCCCGCGGACAAGCTCGCAGGGACCATCCAGGCCGACATTCTGAAGGAGTTCATCGCCCAGAAGGAGTACATCTTCCCGCCCAAGCAGAGCATGCGTCTGCTCGTGGACATGATCCAGTACTGCACGGAGAAGATGCCGAAATGGAACACGGTGTCGATCTCCGGGTATCACATTCGTGAAGCCGGTTCGACCGCGGCCCAGGAGCTCGCGTTCACGCTGCGGGACGGCATCGAGTATGTGCAGTGGTGCGTGGACCGGGGCATGGACGTCGACTCCTTCGCGCCGCGGCTCTCCTTCTTCTTCAACTCGCACTCCGACTTCTTCGAGGAGATCGCCAAGTTCCGGGCCGCCCGGAGGATCTGGGCCCGCACCATGCGTGAGCGCTTCAAGGCGAAGAATCCCCGGTCGTGGATGCTCCGCTTCCACACCCAGACCGCGGGGGTTTCCCTGACCGCGCAGCAGCCGGTCAACAACGTGGCCCGCACTGCGCTTCAGGCCCTCGCCGCCGTTCTCGGCGGCACGCAGTCGCTGCACACGAACTCGCTCGACGAAGCTCTCGCTCTTCCCACCGAGGACGCGGTGACCATCGCGCTGCGCACCCAGCAGATCATCGCGGAGGAGACGGGCGTCGCCCACACCGCCGATCCGCTCGGCGGTTCGTACTTCGTGGAGAAGCTGACGAACGACATCGAAGCCGACGCCATGGAGTACATCCGCAAGATCGACGCCATGGGCGGCATGGTGGCCGCGGTCGAGAAGGGCTTCCCCCAGCGCGAGATCGGCGAGGCGTCCTACCGCTTCCAGCAGTCGATGGAGCGCGGCGAGAAGATCGTGGTGGGCGTGAACGGCTACACCATGGAGGAGAAGCCCTTCGACATCCTCTACATCGACGAGACCACGGCGCGCGAACAGACCGCACGCGTGGCCGCGCTCAAGAAGCGCCGCGACAACGCGAGGGTCGAGAAAGCCCTCGCCGAGCTCAAGGCCGGGGCGAAGG
>JAIBCN010000181.1 GCA_019694155.1 Vicinamibacteria bacterium
GAAGCCTCGCCGCAGGGTCATGGTCGTGCCCTCGCGCTCGGTGAAGAGCGACCGGCAGCCGAAGCCGCGTGCCACCTCATGGCCGACCACGATGCCGCCCATGGCGGGCGCCACGACGACGTCGGGCTTGACCCCCGCGGCCTTGAGCTTCTCGGCGAGACGCGCGCCCAGGTCCGAGGCGGTCTTCGTATCCATCAGCACGCGCGCGCATTGCAGGTACTGCGCGGAGTGGAGGCCGGAAGAGAGGAGGAAGTGCCCTTCGAGCAGCGCTCCCTGGCGTTTGAAGATGTCGAGAATGTCGCTCACCGCGCGATTATCTCGCGTCTCCCTCAGACCGAGGGCTCTCGCGGCATTCAGCCGGGCTTGAACCCGGGCATGGTGTCGTTCGCGATCACCGGTTTGGGCGCGCCGAGGCGTTCCGCGAAGGCTTCGATATCGGGGCGGCGGAAGGCTTCGGAGGTGAGCGCCACCGTCCCATCCGCCTCGATGAAGAGCAACGTCGGCACGGTGACGAGGCCGATGGCGGTCGACAGCGCGTAGGGATTGCGTTCGCAGAAGAACGGCAGATCCAATCCCAGCTTCGCGAGGCCGGCCGCGGCGTCTTCCGGGGAATCCTGCAGCAGGGCCGCCGCGCGTCCACCGTCCTTGTGGATGCGGTCGATGAAGGGCAGTGTCTGCCGCGTGGTCTTGCAGTTCATGTGGCCGACGATCACGAGGGTGGCGCCCCCCGCATGCAGGGCACTCGACGTGACCGCCGCGCCGTCGGGGGTTTCGAGACCGGCGGCCGGCAGGCCGAAGGGCGTGGCTTTCAAAGCCATGGCCGATCAGGCCTCCACGAAGTCGATGTTGAAGTCCTTCGTGATCACACCGGCCTCGCGGCCGCGGCGGAGGAACGTCTTGATGGCCTCGCGTCCGCGCTCGCCCGTCTCGATGGTGAGGTCGTTGACCCACATGCCCACGAAGCGATCGGCGATCCCCGTCTGCATTCCGCGCGCGAAGGTCATCGCGTACTCGAGCGCGGCCTCGCGGTTCGCGAGCGAGTACTTCACGGTGTCGCGAACGAGGCGTGTGAGCTGCTTCATCGTCTCGACGCCAAGGTCGCGCCGCACAGCGTTCCCGCCCATGGGAAGAGGGAGACCGGTGTCCTTGAGCCACCACTCGCCGAGGTCGACGATCTTGCGCAGGCCCTCGCCGCCGAAAGTGAGCTGGCCTTCGTGGATGACCAGACCGCAATCGGCGCGGCCGGAGAGCACCTCGTCGAACACCGCGTCGAAAGGCACGACGTAGGTGTCGACCTCGGGCGCATACAGGCGCAGGGCGAGATACGCGGACGTCATCGTGCCGGGAATGGCGACCCGTCCGAAGTCCTTCCCGCCTGGACCGCCCACGATCTTCGATCCGGTCTTCGCGACCAGGATCGGACCGTAGCCGTCGCCGATGCTGCCGCCGCAGGGCATCAAGGCGTATTTGTCCGCGATGTAGGGATACGCGTGGAACGAGCAGGCCGTGACTTCATACGTGCCCTGCAAGGCGTCGCGATTCAACGACTCGATGTCCTTGAGGACGTGCGACACCTCGAGGCCGCCCGTGTCCAGCTTGCCCTTGGCGAGGCCGTAGAACATGAACGCGTCGTCGCTGTCGGGACTGTGGGCAATACGGATCTTCATGGAAAGGGTTCTCTTTGAATCAGGGCCGCGCGCGGAGGCGGGGCAGAAGGTCGCCCGCCCAGGTGTCGAGCGGCTCGAGGACGTCGGCGACCCGCAGATCATAAGGGCGCGCCTCGTGTATCGCCGCCATCACCTCGGAGGCCGGTTCGCGGCCCTCGGAGGCAGGCCGGTTGACCACCACGCAGTTGGCGCGGCTCATTAGCTCGCGCGTGCCTTCCTTCCAGCGCGCGGGGCTCAGGAAGGGATGCACCACGAAGAAGGTGAAATCCGGAGAGCACAACGAAGCGATCGTCGAGCCCTCCACCACGAGGCCTCGAGCCTCGCCCCGCTGCTGGTCCAGAAGCAGGCGAGTGGCCTCCCAGGCCAGGGCGCCCATCGATTTGCGCGCGATCGTCCACAGGACGGGGCCTTCGGTCGCGGCCTTGAGGCGCGCCGTATCGGTGCCGCTTTCGAGGAGGGTGGCGTCGTCGCGCACCACCTTGAAGGGAACGTCGATGTCGCACACGATGCACGTGGTTCCGCGCGGGCATCGCTCGAATACGTCGTCGGTGGTCGTGAACTTCACCGCCGCGGCCTGGCCGCCCAGGCCGCGGAGGACCGTCTCGGCAAGAGCGGTCTTTCCCGCGCGCGAGGAAGAGCCGGCGACGACGACCCTGATCATCCGCCCAGTATAGAGACCCGTCCTCCCGGCGCCGGGTTACGATTCCCGTCAAGCGTTCCCTCTCGAAAGGATTCCTTCCGATGCGTCTTGTCTCGCTCCGTCTTGTTCCGGCTCTCGCGCTCGCGGCGGCTCTTTCCCCTGCCGCTCAGCAGCGCCCGCTCACCGTTGATGACCTCTTCGCTCTCAAGTCCGTGGGAGCCCCCGTGCTCTCTCCCGACGGCGCGCAGGTGGCCTACACCGTGCGATCGATGGACCTCACGAAGGACAAGTCCGACGCGGACATCTACCTGATTCCCACTGCCGGAGGCGACGCGGTGCGGCTCACCACGTCGCCGAAGGGCGAGACGAGTCCCCGCTTCTCCCCCGACGGCAGGTGGATTGCCTTTCTGTCCAGCCGCGAAGGCGACAGGAGCCAGGTCTTTCTCCTCTCGCGAGGGGGTGGGGAGGCGAGCCGCCTCACCGACATGAAAGGCGGCGTCGAGTCTTTCGCATGGTCACCCGATTCGAAGCGGCTCGTGCTCGTCGCTTCCGACCCCGACCCCGAAGCACCCGCCGACGATGAAGCGAAGGCCGAGGAGGCGACGCCCAAGCCCATCGTCACCAGGCGCATCCAGTTCAAGTACGACACCCAGGGCTATCTCCGCGAGCTTCGGTCGCATCTGTACGTTTTCGACGTGGAGAAGAAGACGTCCGTGCAGATCACCACCGGGCCTTACGACGACGATCAACCCGCATGGTCGCCCGACGGGAAGACCATCGCCTTCGTCAGCAACCGGACGGCGGAGCCCGACACCAACCGCGACACGAACATCTTCCTCATCGCCCCCGTGGCGGGCGAAACCCCGAAGGCCATCACCTCCAATCCGAGTGAAGACGACCGTCCCGCCTGGTCGCCCGATGGAAAGATGATCGTCTACGTGGCCGGGGGCGCGGTGGCCGACATGTGGTACGGACCCAGCCATGTGTCGACCGTGAATGTCGCGACCGGTGAAGTGAAGGCGCTCACGAAGTCCCTCGACCGCAACGTGGGAAGCCCGCTCTTCACGAGCGACGGCCGGGCCATCCTGTTCACCATCGAAGACGGCGGCAACTCTCATCTCGCGCGCATCGGCGCGGACGGCGGGGCGATCGAGCGGATTGTGGCGGGGGAGCGCGATGTGGAATCGTTCGACGCGCGCGCCGGCCGCATCGTCTTCACGGAAAGCCAGCCGGCGCTGCCGTCCGAAATTTCGACCCTCGATGGCGCCACGGTTCGCCGGCTCACCAGGACGAACGACGCCTTCCTCAAAGACATCAGGCTCGCCGCCGTCGAGCGCTTCAAGGCGAAGAGCAAGGACGGGACGATGATCGATGGTTTCCTCACCCGGCCGACCGACGCGAAACCCGGGGCGAAGCTCCCCGCCATCCTGCGCATTCACGGCGGCCCGGCCTCCCAGTTCTCAACGGCGTTCGAGTTCGAGTGGCAGGTCCTCGCCGCCCAGGGGTACGCGGTGATCGCGGCCAATCCCCGCGGCTCCACCGGCTACGGTAGGGACTTCAGCCATGCCCTCGCCGCCCGTTGGGGTGAACCCGATTTCGACGATGTCATGGCCGTGGTCGATCAGGCGATCAGCATGGGTGTGGCGGATGCCGACCGTCTGGGTGTGGGCGGCTGGAGCTACGGCGGCATCCTCACCAACTACGTGATCTCGAAGACCACGCGCTTCAAGGCGGCGACCTCGGGAGCCTCGGCCTCCAACATCCTCGCCGGCTACGGCACCGATCACTATCAGTACGAGTACGAGACCGAACTGGGCCTTCCCTGGAAGAACACGGAGGCGTACCTGAGGCTGTCCGGCCCGTTCCTCAAGGCCGACCAGATCAAGACGCCAACGTTGTTCCTGTGTGGCGAGGCGGATATGAACGTGCCCCTGCTCAACACCGAGCAGATGTACCAGGCCGTGCGCCGCCTCGGCATACCCACCGAGCTCGTCATCTACCCGGGCCAGAATCACGGCCTTACCAAGCCCAGCTACATCAAGGACCGCCTCGAGCGGTACGTGAAGTGGTACGACGCCTACCTGCGCCCGGAGAAGGCAGCCGCGACCGCCGCCACGAAGACGCCCGAAGCGAAGGGCCTTGATGGCCGTTCGTTCTTCGCTCCGGAGCTCTCCGCTGACGCGAAGAAGCGCCTGGAAGACAACCTCGCTCAGGCCACCGCGGACTTCGTGAAGAACCCCGACGACGTCCAGAACATCGTCTGGCTGGGCCGGCGTCTCGCCTACCTCTCGCGCTATCGCGAGGCCATCGATGTGTTCTCCCGCGGTGTCGCGAAATTCCCCGCCGATGCGCGCCCGCTCCGCCACCGCGGTCACCGCTACGTCACTACGCGCCAGTTCGACAAAGCGATCGTCGACTTCGAAAAGGCGGCGAAGCTCATGGCCGGCAAACCCAACGAAGGCGAGCCCGATGGGGCGCCCGGACGCCGCCCGTCTCCCTCCGCCACATTGAAGTTCAACGTCTACTACCACCTCGGCCTCGCGTACTACCTGAAGGGCGACTTCGCGAAGGCGCTTGCCGCGTACCGCGAATGCATGAAGTACTCGACCGACAACGACGACTCGCTCGTGGCCACCTCCGACTGGCTCTACATGACCCTGCGCCGCCTGGGTCAGAAGGCCGAAGCCGAGAAGGTTCTCGAGCCGATCAAGGAGGGCATGAACGTCCTCGACAACGGTGCTTACTACCAGCGCCTCCTCATGTACAAGGGCCTTCGCAAACCCGAGGATGTCCTCGGCAACGACGAACAGGACCCGCTTCAGATCGCAACCCAGGGCTACGGCGTGGGGAACTACTACCTGGTGAATGGCGACCCCGAGCGGGCGAAGGCGATCTTCAGGAGAGTGGTCGCCGGCTCACAGTGGGCTGCTTTCGGCTTCATCGCCGCCGAAGCCGATCTCGCGCGCCTGAAGTGAGGGGCGGGGCCCTTTCGGTTTGTGACAGCGATCCCTTTTTTCGGGGGCCCGCCCCTTGCTAGCATGACCTTCGTCCTGCAAGGAGGATCCTTAATGAATCGACGTTCGGCTCTCGTGGCTCTCGCCACTGCTTTCACTCTCACCCTTTCCGGTCCGGTCTTCGCCCAGGCGAAGAGCTCCCGTCCCCAGATCGCGGTGCTCGACTTCGACTTCGGCACGGTCGACAACTGGTGGGGTCAGTACGACATCGGCAAGGGCATCGCCGATCAGCTGGTGGACGCCCTCGTCAACGACGGCACCTTCCGGGTCATCGAACGCAAGAAGCTCGCGACCATCCTCGGCGAGCAGGACTTCGCGGCTTCCGGTCGCGCTGATCCATCCGCCCAGACCATGGCCAAGATCGGCAAGGTTCTGGGCGTCAAGTACATCCTCGTCGGTTCCATCACCAAGTTCTCCACCGAGTCGCGCGGCGGCGGCGTCCGCGTGAAGGGGATCGGCCTCGGCGGCAAGAAGACCAAGAGCGAAGTCCGGATCACCGGCCGCATCATCGACATGAGCACCGGCGAGATCATGGTCTCGGCGAAGGGCGTCGGCGAGTCCAGCAAGGGCGGCGGCTTCAACTTCAGCAAGGGCGGCACCGGCATCGGAACCAACTCCGACGAGTGGCGCCAGAGCGGCATCGGCGACGCGCAGGAGGCGTGCACCGAGGACCTCATCAAGCAACTCGTGGCGAAGGCCGACCGCCTGAAGTAGTTCGATTCCGTCGCGGTGACCGAAAGAAGCGGTCGCCATGAGAGAGGGAGCCCCAGCGGCTCCCTTTTTCTTTCCCCGAGGATGGCGTTCCCTCCAGAACTACAATCCCCCCGGTGAGCTCTCGCCCCATCCTTCATCTCGTCGACGGGACGGGTCTCGTCCACCGCTCGTTCTTCGCGGTGAGAGGCCTGTCCACCCGCACCGGCCAGCCCACCGGCGCCATCTACGGCTTCATCAACACCATTCGCGCCCTGATGGGTATCGAACAGCCCACTCACTTCGTGGTGACGTTCGATGTCTCGGGCAGCACATCGAGGCAGGAGGCGTTTCCGGAATACAAGGCGCACCGCCCCAAGATGGATGAGGAACTCGCCTCGCAGCTCCCCTGGATCGACAAGGCCTGTGAGGCGCTCCGGCTGCCCGTGGTGACCTCGAAGGGCCACGAAGCCGATGACGTGATCGCCACCCTGACCCGGCAAGCGGTCGAACAGGGCTTCGACGTGGTGATCATCACGAGCGACAAGGACCTCCTGCAGCTCGTGTCCGAACACGTGAGCGTGCTCTCCCCCGGCCGCGACGGCAAACCGGAGAAGCGATACGACCGCGAGGGCGTGATCGAAAAGATGGGCGTGCCTCCGGAGCGCGTGGTCGATCTGCTCGCGCTGGTCGGCGATGCCGTCGACAACATCCCCGGGGTTCCGGGGATTGGAGAGAAGGGCGCTCGCGACCTCATTCAGCAGTTCGGTTCGCTCGAGGACCTGCTGGCCCGGGCCGGCGAAGTGAAGCGGGCGGCCTATCGCGACGGCCTGCTCAATCACGCGGACAAGGCGCGCCTTTCGAGAACGCTCGCTACCCTCGACGACAAGGTCCCGGTCACGTTCGCCCCGGAGGCGAGCTTGGTGGCGAAACCCGACCGCGAGGCGGCCTACCAGCTCTTCAAGGAACTCGAGTTCACGGCCTTCGCTCGCGACATGGCGCCGGAAGTCACCGCCTTCTCGTTCCGGCACCGGGGGGCTCACGACGCCGCGGACCTCGACCCGGTCATCGCGGCGGCCCGGCGCACCGGGGAGGCGAGCTTCTCCCTGTCGATTTCGGCGGACCGGCCCATGGACGCGCGCATCCAGGGCATCGCCCTCGCCTGTGGGGACGACGTCGCGTACCTGGCGGTTTCCGCCGAGCTCCCCCCAAACGTCCGCTCCTTCCTCGAGGATTCGAAGATCGACAAATGGACGACCTGCTCCCGCCGGGACTACGTGGTTCTCGGTGAGGCCGGTATCGCGCTCGGCGGCCGCATCCTCGACGCGTCTCTCGCGGCCTACGTTCTCTCTCCCGGCCGTCGCGGTTCGAGCGTGCGTGAGATCGCCATCGACGAAATCGGGCTTCCGGAGACGGCCGATCTTCCGAACGAGGAAGGCACTCAGGCCTCGCTGCTCGCGGACCATGATGCGGAGCGGCATTCGCGCGAGGCCGCGGTGCTGATCCGGCTGGCCCCGAGGCTCCGCGCGAGGCTCGAGGGTGACGCGTTGATGGACCTCTTCATCAATCTCGAGATGCCGCTTGCGTCCATCCTCGCCGAGATGGAGCGCACGGGCGTCCTGGTGGATCGCCAGGCGCTCAAGGCTCTCTCCGAAGAAATCGGTCCCGAGATCGAGCAGCTGGCCCAGCGCATCTACGCACTCGCGGGAAAGACCTTCAACATCCTCTCGCCCGTCCAGCTCCGGCAGATCCTCTTCGAGGAGATGGGCCTCGAGTCGGGCCGCAAGACCGAGAAGACGAAGACCCCCTCCACCGCGGACGATGTCCTCGAAGAACTCGCCAAGGAACACGAATTCCCGCGGCTGATCCTCGAGTACCGCGGGATCACCAAACTGCGTTCGACCTACGTGGACGCCCTGCCGGAGATGATCAACCCGCGCACCGGCCGCATCCACGCCTCCTTCCGGCAGAACATCGCCGCCACCGGGAGACTCTCGTCCACCGATCCCAATCTGCAGAACATCCCCATCCGCACCGCGCTGGGGCGGCGCGTCCGCGAGGCCTTCATCGCCCCGCCCGGTCATCTGTTGCTGTCCGCGGACTATTCGCAGATCGAGTTGCGGATCCTCGCTCACCTCTCCGAGGATCCCATCCTGATCGAGACCTTCCGCCGCGGCGAGGATGTCCACGACCGCACGTCGCTCGAAATCTTCGGCCCCTTCACCACCCTGCCCAAGGACGAGCAGCGCCGCCGGTCGAAGATGGTGAACTACGCCCTGCTCTATGGCAAGACCGCCTTCACCCTCGCCCAGGACATCGGGATTTCGCGCAAGGAGGCGGACGCCTTCATTCGCGCCTACTTCGACCGGTACCCGAAGGTCCGTGGCTTCATCGATGCGTCGATCGACGAGGCGCGGAAGACGGGGATGGTGCGGACGATGATGGGACGACTGCGCCGACTTCCCGACATTCAGTCGAGGAACGTGCCCGCGCGGCTCGAGTCCGAACGCCAGGCCGTGAACACGCGAGTCCAGGGTTCAGCCGCGGATCTCATCAAGAAGGCCATGGTCGATCTCGACCACGCCCTGCGGGAACGGAAGCTGAAGACGCGGTTGATCTCGCAGATCCACGACGAACTTCTGCTCGAAACGCCGGAGGCGGAGCAGGAGGAGGCGTTGAACGTCGTCAGGAAGACCATGTCCGAGGCCATGAGCCTGAAAGTGCCGCTCGATGTGGACGCGCACGTAGGGAAGAACTGGTCCGCCGCCCACTAGGTAGAGCCTCAGGAGGCTACGTGGGGGGCGAGACTCCGGCGTCCCCGCGTCTCGCGGCCTCGAGGGCGTTGCGGAGTTCCTCCAACTTGCTCTGGACCTTGGCGCGATTGTCGGGCCCCATGCGGATGAGCATCTTCTGAGCCGAGGCCAGGGCCTCGAGCTTCGGATCGGCAAACCCGAAGGACGCCTTCTGGCGCACCAGCTCGAACCGGCGAGGCGACGGGGGGGTGGCGAGGAGACGGGCGAGGGCGCGGGAGAAGGTCTGATCGAATTCCCCTTTGGGATGCCCCAACTCGGCATACGCATCGTCGAAGAGGGGGCCGAGGTTCAGGAAGAGTCGCGCGGCGGCGGTCGCGTCGATGGATGCCACAACGCTCGCGAAGCTGTCGAAGCGGCGATAGCTCTTCGGGTCGGCCACGAGTGCCGTTCTCGGCCCCATGGCCTGGAATCCGGCGGGCGGAGCGAGGTGCCGGATGTGCGCGCTCGGATCCTCGTCCTCGGCGATGTTGTCGACCGCGGCCACGAACTTCCGGACGAGCTGTTCGGGGAGGAGCCACTTCGCGAAGTCGCGATTTGCGGACAGGGCGGCGACGAGACTTCGGACGACGGCGTCGCTCGCGTTGAGCGCAGGCAGGTCGAGGCGGGGCTGAATCGGCGCAGCCGCAACGCTCGCCGCCGGAATGGGTGTCGGTGTCACCGCGGGCGTGGGAGAAATCGCGGGAGCACCGGAGCGGAACGCGAAATAACCCCCGACCAGAAACACCACCAGCGTGATTACCGGAATTGCCGGATGGATCCCGGACTCGGGCCGAGGCGGCGCCGCCTCCGTGGCCGGATCGAAGGTCTCATCGAATTCGTCGGGGCGCTTGTCCCGAGGCCGAAGGTCCAGATCGTCAAGGTCGTTCACGTCGCCTCCTTTCTTTCCCAGTTTTTTGACGCGGAAGCAGGCTCGGGGGTCTTGCCTTGATGTGGGCGCCGACGATGCTCACCACAGCCTAACGCCCCACCCGGAACGGCGTGGGACGTTCGCGTCACGTCGTCGCTTTCATCCAGCCGATTTCGGAACCCGCAATCAGCCGACGGACCCGACTGGGCCGCGAACCCTACCTGCGCAAGGCGCGGGTAGGGTCAGCGGTGAGGCCTCGGTGGGCCGGCAGGAGAGCCGAGCGAGACCCCCAAAAAGCTGGGGCCTCTTTCGGATCCTTTCGGATCTTCAAGAGGCCCTGTTGCGTCGAGGTGGGGTACTCGGAAGAGGTGGGGAACGTCTTTTGGGATGCTACTGACTCGTGTTTGCAGTCGGCGCCATGGCCGGGGCTGCGGAGGCAGCGCTTTCTTTGGGAGGGGAGTTCGTCGACGACTTGGAGTCAGCCGACGTTGGCGTGGAAGCTTCCTTGGAAGACGCGCCATTTCCCGCGTCCGACGATTTCGAATCCGACCCCTTCGAGGCGGCGTCTTTCGACCCCGCCCCCTCGGTTCCGGATTTGCCATAGTCGGTCACGTACCACCCCGAGCCTTTGAACTGGAAAGCCGGCGCCGAAATCAGTCGTTCGACGGCTCCCCCGCAGGTGGGGCATTCGGCAAGCGGATTGTCCGAGAACTTTTGAAGTGTCTCGAAACGACCGCATTTCTTGCAGTGGTATTCGTAAAGCGGCATGGTTACTGTCTTTTTTCAGAGAAGCGACCCAAGGAGCTTAGCATTGCCACCCTGATCGGCCGCAAAGCGCAAGAGGCCAGCGGTTCTCCATGAAACTCATCGTCGCTTCCATACCGCTTTTCTTCATCCTCATCGCGATCGAGATGCTCGCGGCGCGGCTTCTGGAACGGCGTGTTTATCGCTTCGCGGACTCCTTCGCGGACCTGGGTTGCGGGATGATCGAGCAGCTTCTCGGCGTCCTGGTGAAGGGCCTCCTCTTCGCGGCCTACCTTGGCCTCTACGATCGGGCGCGCCTCTTCGAGCTTTCCGAGGGATCCTGGGCAGTCTTTGGGGCCTGTCTTCTCGGGGTTGATTTTCTCTACTACTGGTTCCACCGGATGAGCCATGAGATCGGGGCCTTCTGGGCGGCTCACTCCGTTCACCATCAGTCGGAGGAGTACAACCTGTCCGTGGCCCTTCGCCAGGGCGCGTTTCAGAGTTTCTTCTCGTGGGTGTTCTATCTGCCGCTCGCCGTCATCGGCTTTCCGCCCGCCACCTTCATCACTTGCTCCGCCCTCAACACCCTCTACCAGTTCTGGATCCACACCCGCCTCATCGGCAAGCTGGGCCCGCTCGAGTGGATCCTCAACACACCCTCGCACCATCGCGTGCACCATGGGCGCAATCCCCGCTACATCGACCGCAATCACGCGGGCTCCCTCATCATCTGGGACCGGATGTTCGGCACCTTCGTCGAGGAGACGGACGAACCGGTGTACGGAGTCGTGAAGCCCCTGCAAAGCGCCAACCCCCTGTGGGCCAATTTCGCGGGCTGGGTGGACCTGTGGAAGGTGGCGAGGAGCGCCCGTTCCATCGTGGATCGCCTGCGCCCGCTCGTGGCCGCGCCCGGATGGCGTCCCCTCGAGCAGGGCGGGCCCCTCATGCCGCCGGAGGTCAGCCGGCCGAAGGACGAGCCTGCGGCCCCGCCGACCCCGCGCGGGCTCGCGGCGTACGTCTTCATTCATTTCGCGCTGCTGCTGGCCCTGACCGCGGCGTCCCTGGCCCGCGCGCAGACCCTCGGCACGGCGCTCTTCGCGGCGATTGCGCTCGTGGTGGTGTCGAGCCTCGTCGTGCTTTCCGCCCTGCTCGAGCAGCGATCCTGGGCGCGCTCTTTCGAAGGCGCGCGGGTGCTAGCCGTTCTCGGCCTGGTCCTCCTCTTCGGGCCGGGCCTCTTCAAGCTTCTCTTCGGAAACCCGTAGCGTTTCGCCGGTGTCGCCCGGAATGCGCACCGTCTCTCCTGAATCCTCCTTGGGAGGAGCCACGCAACGGCCCACCACCACGCGGGCCGCGCGCACGATGTGCTCGTCGAGGCGATAGCCGCGGACGAGCTCCCGGATCACCAAGCCGTCCTGCGTGGGGTCGTCGACGTCCTCGATCTGAATGGCTTCGCTCGTGTTCGGGTCGTAGGGAAGGCCAAGGGTGCGCACCCGGTCGAAGCCGCCGTCCTTGAGGACCTGGACCACCTGATTGCGCACGAGAATGAAGCCTTCCATGAGGCTGTGGCTCGCTGCTCTCGCCTCGACCGTGTCGAAGGCGCGGTCGAAGTTGTCGAGGATCTCGATGTAGCGGGCGTAGATGGTCTCCCGCTCGTTCTGAAGCTCGCGGGCCGCCGCCCGCTTCTGGCGGGCGAGAGAGGCTCCGATGTCCTGGGTCGCGCTGCGGTGCTTCTCGTGAAGGTCCCCGATCTGGGCGCGCAGGGCCTCGTTTTCCGCGCGCAGCGCGTGGTAGCCGGCCATGGCCTGTTCGAGCTTCGCCTCGGCCAGCCGCGCCCGCGTCTCCGTCTCCTCGAGCAGGGCCTGCATCTCGGCCGCCGCGGGCGCAGCTTCGCCCGGTTGCGGTGCAGAGTTGGGCGGATCTTCGACGGCCATTTGGGGTAAGGGCTTAGGTTATCCCACTACGACTGTGACGTCGGCCACATTGGTTCCGGTAGGCCCGGTGACGATGAGGCCGCCGAGGCGCCGCAACGCCTCGTGGGAATCGTTCCGCTCGAGCGCCTCGTCAATCGACACGCCGCGCGCGCGGGCCCGGCCCGCGGTCAGATCGTCCACCAGGCCGCCGCTCGCAGGCGAGCGTCCGTCCCGGCCATCAGTCGCGAAGGCGGCGAGAACGGTGGGTTCCCGTCGTCGAGCGAGGGCTTCGACCGCGGAGAGCGCCACTTCCTGATTCCGCCCTCCAATACCGCGGCCCCGCACCCTGACCACGCTCTCGCCCGTCGCGATGAGACACAAGGGTCTACCCCGGCGCGCCGCCTCGAACCTGGCGAGGAGCGCGGAACCGCAGAGCCGGGCCTCACCTTGAAGCGCGTCCGGCCGGAGGAGAACGCGGAATCCAAGGGCCCTGGCTTCGAGTGCGGCTGCCTGCGCGAACGTCCTGCCGCTCCCGACAACTCTGGTTCGCGAGGCTGACACCGGGCGCGATTTCGGTGAGGGTTGCGCGAGGGCTCCTGCCACTCGCGGCGGCGGCGGTTCGGTGGAGAAGTACTTTCGAAGGACACTTAGCGCCGCGGGCCGTGCGCTTCGGTCTTCCACCGTGGGACCCGACCCGATGGTGCCCGGATCATCGCCCGGCACGTCCGAGATGGCCAGCGTGAAGACGCGGGCGGGCGAGGCGAGGCGGGTGAAACCGCCGCCTTTGAGGCGAGAGAGCCTCTTCCGCACGGCGTTCATCTCGTGGATGGCGGCGCCGCGCCGCAGAAGCGCCGCCGTCATGCGTTGCTTGTCCTTCAGCGTAATGCCTTCGATGGGGGCTGGCATCAGCGCGGAAGCGCCGCCCGACAGGAGCAGAAGGACGACATCGCCCCGGCCCGCCGTCTCCAGGAGGCGGATCACTCTTCGGCCCGCGCGCAGACCCGCCGCGTCGGGCACCGGATGACCGGCGACGAAACTCTCCGTCCTTGGCATGCGCGGCGCCTTTCCAGGCGCAATCACGATGGCCGAGGCGAGCTTCTCCCCGAGGATTCGATGCGCGGCCTGCGCCATCGGGATCGCGGCCTTGCCCACCGAAACGACGAACAGGCGGCGCGGCGCCACGCGAGCGCCCGCGATTCGCATAGCGCCGCCCTCTCTCCTCAGGTGCGCGCGCAGAAGCCGCCCGGGCTCCACCGCGGCGAGACCCTTCTTCAGGATCCTGCGCGCGGCTGAACGGAGCTGGGCGCGCGTCAAGCGCCGATGGCGGCGAAGGGCTCGGCCTCGAGATTCGACCCCGCCCGGACGCCGCGGTCGAAAGCGACCGTGCCGGCCGCGCCGATCATCGCGGCGTTGTCGGTCGTGAGATTCAGGGGCGGCACGAAGAGAGGCACGGAGAGCGTCGACATCATGGCCTGCGCGTCCTTCCGCAGGCGGGAGTTGGCGGCGACACCGCCCGTGAGGATCACGCTCGCCGGCCGGTGGCGCTCGACCGCGTCCTTCAGGCGGCGCAGCAAAGCCGTGACCACGGCCTTCTGGAAGGAAGCGAGGAGATCGCGCACGTCGCCTGGGACGTCGTCACGAGACGCCACGGGAGGCAGGCCGTGCGCCTTCACGTGGTGCAGCACCGCCGTCTTGAGGCCGGAGAAGGAGAAGTCGGGCTTGCCGTCGCTCATCTTCGCCATCTTGAAGAAGACCGCGTCGTCGCGCCCGGTCGCGGCCAGCTTGTCTACGATCGGCCCGCCGGGGTAGCCGAGTCCGAGGAGCTTCGCGACCTTGTCGTAGGCCTCGCCCGCGGCGTCGTCGCGGGTGCGCGAGAGCAGTTCGTAGACCCCCAGTTCCTTCATCAGGAAGAGGCTCGTATGACCGCCCGAGACCACGAGGGCGATGGCGGGCAGGGGAATGTGGTCGAAGGAGAGGAAGGGGGCGTGGATGTGACCGGCGATGTGATGCACGGGGACGAGGGGCTTGCCATGCGTCCAGGCGATGGCCTTGGCGTATTCGAGACCCACGAGGAGCGACCCCACGAGCCCCGGGCCGTAGGTCACGGCGACGGCGTCGAGAGATTCGATCCTGACATTCGCGGCCCCGAGGGCCTCGTCGACCACGGGGCCGATGGATTCGAGGTGCCGGCGAGACGCGAGTTCGGGAACGACTCCGCCCCACCGGGCGTGGATTTCGATCTGCGTCGATACGACGTTCGAGAGGATGCGCCGGCCGTCCTCGACGACCGCAGCGGCCGTCTCATCGCACGAGCTTTCGATGGCGAGGAGTCTCATTGAATTTCTGAGGATAGAAGCTGCGCCGCTGAAACGCCGAGCGGCGGGCCCCGGTCGCTAGAATGGCCCATCGGGCGATTCCTCCAAACTCGACTTGCGCAAGGAGCCACTTCACCATGCTTAGCAACTATCGACGATCGCAGATGCTGAGGGCGGCCATTCTGGCCGCGCTCGCGCTCAGCCCCGCACTACTCACGGCCCAGCCCCCGGCCGCGGCCCGGCCCGGCGCTCAAGCCGGCCCCTTCGGCGTCCTGCGCTGGCGCAGCCTCGGCCCTCTTCGCGGCGGGCGGTCGATCGCCGCGGAGGGCAGCGTGGCCAGGCCGAACGAGTACTACTTCGGCGCCACCGGCGGAGGACTTTGGAAGACCACGGACGGCGGCACCACCTGGCGCCCGGTCACCGACGGCCAGATCAATTCGTCCTCGGTGGGAGCGATCGGCATCGCTCCCAGCAATCCCGACATCGTCTACATCGGCATGGGTGAGACCGAGATCCGCGGCAACATCGCCCAGGGCGACGGCATCTACAAGACCACGGACGGCGGCAAGACCTGGAAGCACATGGGGCTCGCCGACACCCTCGCGGTGGCGAAGGTCCGCGTGCATCCCAAGAACCCCGACCTCGTCTACGTGGCGGCTCTCGGGCATCCCGCCGGCCCCAATGACGAACGCGGCGTCTTCCGGTCCAAGGACGGCGGCGCCACCTGGCAGAAGATCCTCTTCAAGGACAACAAGACCGGCGCCATCGAGCTGATCCTCGATCCCGGCAATCCCCAGGTCGTCTACGTCGCCATGTGGGAAGCGGGGCGCACCTCGCACGGCATGACCTCCGGCGGACCGGGGAGCGGCATCTTCAAATCCACGAACGGCGGCGACACCTGGACCGAGATCTCGCGCAACCCCGGGCTGCCCAAGGGAGTGCTCGGCAAGATCGGAATCTCCGTCTCCGGGGCCGATTCCAACCGCGTCTACGCGCAGGTCGAAGCGGAGGACGGCGGCTTCTTCATGTCGGACGACGCCGGCGCGACCTGGAAGCTCATCAACAACCGGCGCGACCTGCGGCAGCGGGCTTTCTACTACACACGCGTCTACGCCGATCCGAAGGCGAAAGACACCGTGTACGTCCTGAACGTCGGCTTCAACAAGTCGGTGGACGCGGGCAAGACCTGGACCACCATCCGCCCGCCGCATGGCGACAATCACGACATGTGGATCGCCTCCGACGATCCGAAGCGGATGATCGAAGCCAACGACGGAGGCGCCAACGTCTCCGTGAACGGCGGGGAGACCTGGACCGATCAGGACTATCCGACCGCGCAGTTCTACCACGTGACCACCACCACCGACGTTCCGTATCACGTCTGCGGCGCCCAGCAGGACAACAGCACCGCGTGCGTGTCGAGCGAGCTGTCGGCGGGAGGATTCGGCGGCCGGGTCGCGCCCGTCTTCTACTCGGTGGGCGGCGGCGAGAGCGGCTACATCGCTTCGAATCCGAAGAACCCCGACATCTTCTACGCGGGCAGCTACGGCGGCCTCATCACGCGCTACGACCGCCGCACCGACCAGAGCCGCGAGATCAACGCCTACCCCGACAACCCCATGGGCTACGCGTCCGCCGACATCGCGGAGCGCTTCCAGTGGACCTTCCCCATCGTGTTCTCCCCGCAGGACTCGAACGTGATCTACATCGGGTCGCAGCACCTGTGGAAGACCACCAACGAGGGCCAGAGCTGGACCAAGATCTCGCCCGACCTCACCCGCGCGGATCCCTCGACGCTCGGACCCTCGGGCGGGCCCATCACCAAGGACCACACCGGCGTCGAGACCTACGCGACCATCTTCTCGATCGCACCCTCCCCCAGGGACGCTAATGTCATCTGGACCGGTTCCGATGACGGCTACGTGCAGATCACGAAGGACGCCGGCAAGACCTGGACGAACGTGACTCCGAAGGACCTCGGCGATTTCGCGCGCATCAGCCTTGTGGAAGCCTCGCCTTATCGCGCGGGCTCGGCCTACGTGGCCGCGAACCGCTACGGCCGCGACGACTTCGCGCCCTACGTCTACCGCACCGACGACTACGGCCAGACCTGGACCAAGATCGTGAACGGCGTAGGCCCCCGCGACTTCGCGCGCGCCATCCGCGAGGACATCAAGCGCGAGAAGATGCTCTACCTCGGCACCGAGAACGGCATCTATGTCTCCTTCAACAACGGAGACACCTGGCAGTCGCTGAAACAGAACCTGCCCGTGACGCCCGTGCACGACATCGCGGTGACGGAGCGCGACCTCGTCATCGCGACCCACGGCCGCGCCTTCTACATCCTCGACAACATCGCGCCCATCCGGCAGCAGAACGACGCCGTGAAGGCCGCCGCCTTCCACCTCTACAAGCCGGAGCCCGCCCGCCGCGGACTCGACACCTCCGTCGCCTTCGACTACTCGCTCAAAGCGAACGCGCAGAGCGTGATCATCGAGGTTCAGGATGGAAAGGGCCAGACCATCAAGACCTTCACCGGCGCCCCCGAGCCCGCGGACAAGAAGCCCGAGCCGCCCCCGAGCGACGGCGAGTTCCGCCGCCCGCCCGAGCCCAAGCCCGCGGTGACCGCGGGAACGCATCGCCTCAACTGGGACATGCGCTACCCGGGCGCCACGGAGTTCCCCGGCCTCATCATGTGGGCGGCGAGCCCGCGTGGTCCGGTGGCGGCCCCCGGCAATTACACGGTCAAGCTCACCGTGGACGGGGCGTCGCAAAGCCAGCCGTTCGTGATCAAGCGCGAGGAGACACTCCTCAAGGACATCACCGACGCCGATCTTCAAGCCCAGTTCGACCTCGCCATGCAGGTTCGCAACAAGGCAAGCCAGGCGAACGACGCCATCCTGCTCATCCGCGGCATCAAGGGCCAGGTCGATGAGCGCATCAAGAAGCTCGACACCGGCAAGAAGCCTTCGGCGACTCTTCTCGCCGCTCGCTCGCTCAACGACAAGCTGTCGGCCGTGGAAGGCGAGATCTACCAGGTGAAGAACCAGAGCTCGCAGGATCCTCTGAACTTCCCGATCAAGCTCAACAACAAGATCGCGGCGCTCCAGGGCATCATCGAGAGCGCGGACGCCCGGCCTACCGATCAGAGCCGGGAGGTCTTCAAGATGCTGTCCGACAAGCTCGACGTTCAGTTGGGCAGGATGGACGCCGTCATCAAGACCGATCTTCCGAAGCTCGTGACCATGCTCCAGAAGCAGAAGCTCGACGCGGTCACGGTTACGCCGCTCAAGACCGACACCAAGTAGATAGAAACCGCGCGTCGGGGTCGGGTCTCCCCGGAGATCCGGCCCCTTCTCCGCGAGAAGGGCGACAATCATGGTCTCACCCGCGGAGGGACTTGTTCGTCTCAAGGGCGGCAACCGGCGCTTTCTCGCCGGGGAGGCGAGAGCCGATTCGCTGGTCAACGAAGCGCGGCGGAGGGAGCTGGTGAACACCCAGAATCCCTTCGCCATCATTCTCGGCTGCTCCGACGCGCGGGTTCCCGCCGAGATCATCTTCGATCAGGGTCTGGGCGATCTCTTCGTCATCCGGGTGGCCGGCAACATCGTGGCTCCTTCCCAGATCGGCAGCGTGGAGTTCGCGGCCGAGCGCTTCGGCACCAAACTCGTGGTGGTCCTCGGCCACACCGGATGCGGCGCCATCTACGCGACGCTCGAGGAATTGCGGCGGCCCACCGAGGGCCACTCTCCGAACCTGCGCTCGATCGTCGACCGCGTCCGGCCCTCGGTCGAGGCTCTGTTCGAAGGCAGCGCGCCCCCGAACGACGAGGCCCTCGAGCACCGGGCGGTCCGGGCCAACATTCGCGCATCCGCGAACCAGCTCCGGCACGGTTCGCAGATCCTCGAGCGACTGATCGAGTACGAGGGCCTGCGCGTGGTGGGCGCCGAGTACAACCTGGAGACCGGCGAAGTCGACTTCTTTGAAGGGGTGTAGTCCCAAAACGCCGCAAATCCTGGCGCGGAAGTCGTGGCAGCGAGGCCGTCCAACGTCGGGACGATTCGAAGGGACCCCTCGTTGAAGCCACTCGAGACTGAGCGAAGCGAAGGACCGACGCTGCCTCTCTCGCCAGAGCTTTTCGGGCCAAGGGCCCGAAAAAGCTTGGCGGAGAGAGGGGGATTCGAACCCCCGGTGCAGGAAACCCCGCACAACAGGTTAGCAACCTGGCCCGTTCAGCCACTCCGGCATCTCTCCGCGATGAGTCGACTCGGCCTCTTCGGACCGCTTAGGATGGGCTCTTGAAGACCGAGGAGCGTATCACGAAGCCCGGAGAAGCCGGTTCCAACCAGGCTCCGCCCCCGCCGATCCCGAGGCGCCGCTCCCGCCGCAAGACGGCGCTCGTGTCGCTCGGCCTGATCGCCGTCGTCGGCGCGCTCGCCTGGGCCTTGAACTACTGGTGGGCTCACCGGCCCACGAGCGAAGCGGAGATCGCCGCCATCGAATCGCTGATCGTCGCGGGGCGTGCCGATGAGGCCCGCGCCCTCATGGTCGACGCCCAGGTCCGCTCGAAGGACGTGGCCGCCCTGCGCCTGCGCATCGGACGCGCATTCCTGCGCGAAGGTCAGATCGGTCCGGCCACGGCTCTTCTCTCACAGGTGGAGGAGTCCCTCATCAAGGAGGAACGGACGGCCCTGGCCGAGTACTTCCTGGTGGCCGGTGACCCCTTCTCCGCGGCGCGCTTCTACGAGGCGGCCATGAAGACCGGTATGCCGCGCACCGCCTCCCTCCTCGGGCGCTATGGCGAGGCTCTGGCGCTCTCCGCCAATCCCGAGGGCGCGGTGGCCGCCTTCCGGGAGTCGATCGTTCTCGACGATTCGAAGCCGCGAGTCCGTCTCCATCTCGCCCTCACTCTCGCGAATCTCGGGCGTCTGGCCGAGGCGAAGACCGAAGCCCTCGCCGTTCTGAAAGCCGAACCCGGGAACGAGAAGGCCGTGGCACTGCTCCAGGCTCTGGGCGGTTCTCGATAGCCGCTCTGCGCAAGGCCCGGAGGCCCCTCGTGGTAGCCTAGACGGAACCCCAAGGTCATGCCCCGACGGTCCACGGACCGATCAAGATTTACGACACTTTCAGGAGGTTCGAATGACGTTTTCCCGCGCATTGCGCATGCTTTTGTCCCTTTCCCTGGTGGCGCTCTCTTCGCCCCTCTGGGCCCAGCAGACGGGCGCCATCAGCGGCAAGGTCACCGACACGAGCGGCGGCGTCCTTCCCGGCGTCACCGTATCGGCCCGCTCCAGCGTCCTCCCCACCCCCCGCGTCACCACCACCGACGGGTCCGGTGAGTTCCGCATGCCGGCCCTGCCCCCGGGCGAGTACAGCCTGGAGTTCACGCTCTCCGGAATGCAGACGGCGACCCGAAAGGCCATGGTTCAACTGGCTCTCGACACCCTCGTGAACGTGAAGCTCGGCCTGCAGAACGTCACCGAGAACGTCGAAGTGACAGCGAGCGTCTCTTTGGTGGATCAGAATACCGCGAGCGTCACGAGCGGCCTCTCCACCGCGCAGCTCGCCGGATTGCCCCTGGGCACGGAATACCGTGACCTCATCAAGGTCATCCCGGGCATTCAGTACTCTCAGGACACCGTGCGTGGTCCGAGCGCCGGCGGGAGCGGGCAGGACAACACCTACAACTTCGACGGCGTCAACGTCACCCTGCCCCTCTTCGGAACGCTGTCCGCGGATCCGGCGGCGCACGATATCGCCCAGGTCACCGTGATCAAGGGCGGCGCCCGCGCCGTGGATTTCGATCGCTCGGGCGGCTTCATGGTGGACTCGCTCAGCAAGTCCGGTTCTTCGGCCTGGGCCGGGCAGGTGAGCTTCCGTCTGCAGAACCACAAGATGTCCGCGGACCTCAAGAACGCCATCTCCCGCTTCGAGCAGGACAAGACGTGGACCACGGTGAACCTCGGAGGTCCCCTCCTCAAGGACCGCCTGTTCTTCTACGGCTCCTACTATCGTCCCGACAACTCCCGCGAGAATCGCGCCAACCTTTATGGTCCGCTGCCCGCCTACAGCCTCAAGCGGAATGAAGGCTTCGGCAAGCTGACCTACACGCCGAACTCGTCGGTTCTCCTGAACGCGAGCTACCGCCAGTCGAAGAAGGTCGAGGAAAGCGATCTCTTCGCTTCGAACGCCGCGGCCACGAGCGGCTCCGGCAGCGAATCGCGACAAAAGATCTTCACCGCGGACGGCTCCTGGATCATCAATCCCAAGAGCTACGCCTCGTTCAAGTTCACCCGCTTCGAGAACCCCGGCCAGGGCCGCCCCGACATCGAGTCGGACGCGGTTCCGTCTACTACGATCGGTTCGAGGATCGATGTCTCCAACCTCGACAAGCTCGGGCGTTTCACCGTCCCCACCCTGGTGGCGAACGGAGTCGGCAACGCCTTTGCCCAGACCCTGATCGATCGCTACGGCTATACCGCGAACGGGGTGAAGACGGGCGGCGGCATCGTCGGCTACGGGCTCTCGTTCGACCGGGATGACTTTTACCGGACCGCGGGACAAGTCGCCTACAACCTGACCTTCGGCGGCTCCGTGCGCCACGACCTGCATTTGGGGGCTCAGGCCTCCAAGGACGAAGAGGATTTCGGACGCAAGTCCAACGGCCTCGGCGCCATCACGGCGCCCGCCGGCCGTACATCCTTCAACGGGACGCCGATCTTCTATACCGTGAACTTCCTCCAGCAGGGCCAGGGCCTTCTGCCCATCATTCACTCCGAGTATCACTCCCTGAACCTCGAGGTCAACGACACCATCCGCTACAAGGACTGGGCATTCAACCTTGGCGTGGTGGCGAGCCGGGACACCCTCTACGGACAGGGCCTCAAGAATGACGACTCCGTGCTCTCCGGTTTCACCCTGGCCCTCGGGAACAAGTACAAGCAGTACACCATCCCCTTCAGCAAGATGATCCAGCCGCGCCTCGGCGCCACCTGGAGCTACAACGGCAAGGACACCATCTATGCGAGCTTCGCGAAGTACAACCCCGCGGTGAGTTCGCTGTCCCGCGCCGCGGCCTGGGACCGCAACTACGCCGGCGCCTCCGTGAACGTCCACTACGACCAGAACGGCGTGGCCTTCGGCGTGCAGCCTGTCGCTTCGTCTTCGGGCAAGCTCTTTGTTGAGGACATGACTCCCCGCACCATCAAGGAGTACCTGGTCGGCACGGCACGCGAGCTCAACAGGAACCTAACGGGTCGGGTCTATGGCCGCTACCGCGAAGGCTCCCACTTCTGGGAGGACACGAACAACAACGCCCGACAGGCGTTTAACCCTCCCGCTGGAGTCCCTCGGGATCTCTATATTCCGAACCTCGACGATCAGCGTCGTCAGATCGGAAACGGCACCTTGAACGGCTCGACCTACGTTATTGCCGAACTGGATGGCGCCTACACCAAGTACTGGGAGGGCACGATCGAACTGGAGTGGCACAGCGCGAAGACGCACGCGAACCTCACCTACACGCGCAGCCACTACTATGGCAACTTCGATCAGGACAACTCGACCACGGGGAACGACGCGAACATCTTCATCGGCTCTTCGAATATCGCGGACGACGCGGGACGTCAGCTCTGGGACTTCAAGGACGGGACCCTGCGTGGCGACCGGCCCCATGTGTTCAAGCTGAACGCTTTCCGGACCCTTCCCTGGAAGGCGACCGCGGGCTTCTTCGCCCTCGCGCAGTCCGGGCAGCCGTGGGAGACCTGGAGCTACGAACCGTACCGGGCGCTCACCACGTCTACGAGCGACACCAACCGCTACGCGGAGAAGGCGGGTTCAAGGCGCAGCGACAGCCACTACCAGCTCGACCTCAACTACACCCAGGACATTCCGCTCAAGAACAAGCTGAAACTCCAGCTGGTGGCCAATCTCTTCAACGTGTTCGACAAGCAGACGGGGTACAACATCCAGCCGAGCATCCACGTTCCGGTGACGACGTCCACCCTGGCCGATGGCCGGCAGGTGCAGACCGGTTACGGACTGCCGCGGACCTTCTTCGATCCGCGGCGTCTCGAACTCGAAGCCCGCATCCGCTTCTAGGCGAAGCAGCCGGGTGATTCCCGGCCGAGGCCCGGCGCCCCCCTTTTGGGGGCAAGCGCCGGGCCTTCTTTTTTCGGGGGGGGAAGGCCCTAGCGCGGGCCGCTCTGGAACAAGCGTTCCCTCGCGATGAGTTCCCGGGTGGTCGCGTCCGCGCCGCGGCGCGCCGCCTCGATGCGCGAGGCGCGGTCGGGCTCGCGCAGCAGCACGCTCACCTGGGCGCGCTTGAAGAGCGCCATCGGATAGGCGGGATGGCGCGGCGACACACGATCGAGAGCCGCCCGCGCCTCCTCGAAACGCCGCGCCGAGAGATAGAGGACGCCAAGCTCCAGATTGTGGCGGAAGTCCGAACCCTGGGCGATACGGGCGGCCTCGAATGCGGACAGGGCTCCCTCGGTGTCCTCGGCCTCCATGGAGAGTTCGCCGACCTTGATCAGCTCCAGAGCACCCGCCCGCCGCAGAGAGTGGATCTGCCGCCAGAAGGCAAGAGCCTCCAGCGTCCTTCCCTGTCGCTCGCGAACCCGGGCGAGCGCCTCCAGGACGGGAACACGGCCCGGAGACTCGGCCGCGATTTTCTCGAGCATGGGGACCGCTTCCTCCCACCGCGCGCCCCGGGCCAGGTGGAGAGCCCAATAGGTCCGGACGTCCGCGGATTGCGGCGCCAGCCCCCTCGCCCGGTCGAACATCTTCGTCGCGGCCTCGTCGTGGCCGAGGGCGGAGTGGGCGGTGGCGAGGCGGAGGACCGCGTCGAGGTTGAAGGCGTCCTTGGCCCGGATCTGCTCCAGCAGGGGAATGGCGCGCGCGTACTCCTCGCGCACGAACAGATCGGATGCCTTCTCCATGACGTCGAAGAGAAATGCCATGTCCACCGGGCGCGGCGCGTCCTTCCGCACGACCGGAGCGGCGCCCGCGCTCACGTAGCCCAGGCTCGCGAGCTTCCTCCGGTCTTCCTCCGAGAGTCCGGAGGGCGCGTTCGCGACACCCGGTGATGGAACCGGGTAGTCCTTGAGCGCATTCCGGGCGGCCCGCGAGAGTGTGGCGGTAGACGCGATGTCCGATGCCTCCTTCGGGTCGGCCGTCATGTCGTAGACCTCGTTCCTGCCCGCGAAGATGATCTTCTGGGCGCCATCCACGGCCATGATCTGCGGCTGCCAGCCGTATTCGAGGAACGGCTTCATCGCCTCGCCGAGAACCAGCTCCGGGCCGAGGCCCGCGCGCAGACTGTCCGCGCCGCCCAGGCCCGCGAGGTCGAGGATTGTGTGGAAGATCCGTCGCGTGCTGACGGGCGCATCGACCGTGCCCGCAGAGACCCCCGGCCCCACGAGAACCAGAGGCACCCGCATGGTGCTGTCGTAGAGCAGGTTCCCGTGCTGCGCCTCGCCGTGATCGCCCAGACCCTCCCCGTGGTCGCCCACGACCACAACCGCCACCGGGCCGGGAGCGCCGGCCTGAAACGCCGCTACCAGACGGCCGAGCTGTTCGTCCACGGCCGCGATCTCACCCAGGTACGGGTTCTTCAGGTAGCGCGTGCGGAACGGCTCGGCAGGAGCGTAGGGGGCGTGCGCATCGAAGTAGTGAACCCAGAGGAACACAGGCCCATCCGCCTTTCCGGCCAGGTACTCCAAGGCTCGATCGGTGGTCTCGCGCGCGGGACGTTCGGGCCTTTCCACGTCGTCATAGTTCCCGAAGCCGCGCCCGAGACCGAACCGGCGGGCCAGCACGAACGAAGAGACGAACGCGGCGGTGCGATAGCCCGACTGCTGCAGGCGTTCGGCGAGAAGGGCCGGTTCCGCGGGCAGCGCGCGGCCGTTCTCGTGGATGCCATGTCCGGCCGGATACAGGCCCGTCATCATCGAGCTGTGCGCGGGCAGGGTTTCCGGCGCCGCGGCGTAGGCGCGGGTAAACCGGCGTCCCCGCGCGACGAGCGCGTTGAAGCTCGGGGTCTCGACGCCTCGGGCGTCGGGTCCGATCGCGTCCGCCCGCGTGGTGTCGAGAGTCACGAGCAGAATCGAGGGCTTGTTCGCGCGGAGGGGCGCGGACGAGGCCGGCTCGGCCTCATTCGTCCGGGCGCAACCGGCGAGGACCACCGAGGCGACAAGAAGGGCGCCGGAGCGCAGCCGCGACCAGGATGGGGAAAGACGCATGAGGAGCGATCAACGTTAACCTCGTCGACCGCGACCCGCGCATGCCCGGCGAAACCCGAAACCGACTGCCCCTACCCACGCTGCTGTGGGCGTCTGTCGCCTTCGTCGCGGGCCTGGTCGTTCGTCTCTATTTCGTCTCGTCCCACGGCTCCTGGGACACTGAGTACTGGAAAGCCTGGGCCAGTGAGACCGCGAATGCCGGCGTCACCCAGGCCTATGGCGGCCCCGATGCCGTGCCCCCGGGCGACTTCATGCCTCAGCTTCTCGCCCAGAAGCCGCGGCACCGTGTGTTGTTCCGGGGCCGCGACTTTCCCATCGACTATCCGCCGCTCGGGCTCGCGGCCTGGGGCGCTTCCTGGCGCTTCTTCACCTCGAAACCGCGCCCCTATCGCGGGGCCGAGGCGGAGAACCTCGCGGTCAAATTCCCCGCGGTGCTGGGCGATGCCCTGGCCGTGGGCGTATTGCTTTGGGCCTTTCGCTCGAACCCGCGTGCTGCAGCCACCCTGGCCGCCCTTTACTGGATCTTCCCCGTCACCTGGGTTTCCTCCGCCATCCTGGGTTTCTTCGATGGCTTCGTGCCGCCTTTCCTCCTGGTCAGCCTGCTCCTGGTCCCTGCCTCTCCGGCCCTCGCCGGCGCGGCTTTCGCCGTCACCTGCCTGATCAAGCCCACGGCGGCGGTGGCGCTGCCCGTCTTGTACCTTGGCGCGCGACGTCAGGATTGGGTGCGCATCACCGCGGGCGGCGCCCTCGTCACCGCCCTCGTGTTCCTGCCCTACCTTGTCGCGGGCACGTTTGAAACCGCGTTCATCCAGATCGCCCGCCTCTTTTCGCAGGACCGGCTCTCCGGCGGCTACGCGAACCCGTGGTGGCTGCTCGGTCATGCGGTGACGGTGGCCGCGGGCAAGGCCGAGTGGTCCGACCCTATCGACTACGTGCGGCGCGATTCCATCGCCCTGCCTCTTGGCCTCATGGGCTTCGTCGCCGCCGGCCTCGTCGCGTTGTGGATCCTGCGCCAGGCGAGCCGCATCACCACGCCTCGCGCCGCGGTTTATGTGAGCGCGCTGCTTCTCTTCGCCTGGGGCGTTCTCACCATCGGTGTCCACGACAACCACAACCATCCCCTCTTTCTCCTCCTCGTCGCCACCGGCCTGGGCACGCCGTTCCTCCGGGGGTTTGCGTTCGCGGCGGCGACCTCCACCCTGCTCGGCAGCGTGTGTCTGCACGGCCTCGGCCGGTACTACGGCCCGCAGTGGAGAACCGTGCTGCCGATCGCCGACTCCGTGGCCCGGCTGCGGATGGCCGCGGGCTTCGATCTCACCCTGCTGCTGGGGCTGGTCAATTGGGCGCTCCTCGCCGTCGCGTTGTGGCGCCTGAAGCCCACGCTCGAGAGCCTGGAGAAGGAGCCCTAGAGATCCTCGATCCGGACCGCGACGAAACGGATCATGGTCTTCCCGGGAACGGCCTGGGCGAGAAGGCCCAGGTCGTCGCTCACCACGCACGCGATCTTCGGATAGCCGCCGGTGGTGGGACAGTCCGAGAGCATCACGATGGGACGTCCGTCCGGTGGAACCTGGATGCAACCGGGCACCATGCCGTCCGACACGATTTCCGTCGGGCCGGCGTGCTTCAGTCGCAGGCCATCGAGGCGTGCGCCCACCCGATCCGAGTCGAGACCCGCGCGCCAATCCGCTTCGAGGAACGCATCGATCGTGGCCTCGTCGAAGTGACGATCCTGGGGACCGAGGATCACGCGAACGGCCGCGGCCCGGGGCGCGACAGGGACGGGATCGCGGCGCGCGCGATCGGAATCGAACCACGCCACATCGAGCCCGTCGTTCGCCTCCAGCGGGCGAAGGAAGCGGGACCCCAGATCCACCGAGGCCGACCCGAGAACGCGCGGAGCCTGCAGGCCGGAGATGGCGACGTAGGCCCGCGAGCCGTCTTCCACGCTTCGTATGGTCAGGGTGTTCGATGGGCGCACGCGGGCCGCGACGTTCATGGGCAAGGGGAGGCTCGCATGGCCGAGATCGGCGCGCTCCAGCTCCGCGGTGACGGTGGCGCCGGCGAGCGCGACAAAGGCCGTCTTCTCGAACCGCAGCCGGAGGCCCGGTCCACAGATCTCGATGACGGGCGCGTCCTTCGGATTTCCCACGCACTGGTTTGCGACACGGGCGGAGGCCGGGTCCGCGTATCCGGTGCGAGGGACAGCCACCCGCCGCAGGCCCGGGCGGCCCGCGTCCTGGATGGTGGTGAGAATTCCCGGCTCCAGGACCGAAACTCCATGGCCCGCGTAGCGTACGTTGGGCGGGACGGGAGCAGGCTCCAAGCGCGGGGTTGGGACGAACCGCACACGGTCGCCCGGCATGAGTCGCGACGGAGTTTCGCCCGCCTCGACCAGGGGGTCGAAGAGCGGAACCGTCGTGCGGCCGAGGAGGTTCCAGCCGCCGGGCAGGGTTCGCGGATAGATCCCGGTCTGGGGTCCGGCGATCGCCACCGACCCGGCGGGGACGCGTGTCCTCGGGGTCTTCCGGCGCGGCAGACGGAGGCGCTCATCGACGAAGCCCATGTAGGCGAAGCCCGGTGAGAAACCGAGCATGAGCGCCGAATAGTCCCGGCCCGAATGCAGTTCGACCACGCCGTCCCTGTCGAGCCCGCACGTCGTTGCGACCTCGTCGAGATCCTCGCCGTCGTAAAGAACCGGGATCTCCATCAGGCGTCCGGGCGGATTCGAGGCGGGAAGGTCGAGCGCGAGGGCCAGCAGCGTGGCGCGCAGCTCCGGGTAGGGCAATGCGCGGCGGTCGTAGATGACGAGCAGGCTCGCGTAAGTGGGAACCGCTTCGAGAACGCCTGCCGGCGACGCTTCGCGCAGACGCTCGTCGAGTGCCCGGACGCGCCCGACTGTTTCCTCATCGAGCGAGGCGCCGACCTCCACCGTCACCGCGCGGTCGCCCACCGGAAGCACGCGGGGGTAGGTGCCGCTCATGCCGAACGCTAGGCCGGTCCGTGCGGCCCTAGAGCCTGGACCTTCACTCCCGCTGCTTCGAGGGCCTGGCGGACCGCCCGGGCGATCTCGATGGCACTCCGGTTGTCGCCATGCAGGCACAGCGTCTCCGCCGTCACGGCCACGGGGGAACCATCGCGGGCGGTGACCTTCCCATCCCTCGCGATCGACACGGCCTGTCTCGCCGCCGCTTCACCGCTATCGAGCAGGGCTCCGGGAGTGCCTCGCTTCGCGAGGGTTCCATCGGCCTCGTAGGCCCGGTCCACGAAGGCTTCGCCCGCGAAGGGAACCCCTTCGATCCGCGCGGCGTCCCGGAAGATCGGGGAGGTCGCGAGGCCCACGAGAGTGACCCCTCCCCCCAGCCGGCGGACGCCCCGAGCGATGGCCCGGGCGAGGGACTCGTTCTTGGCGGCCTGGTTGTAGAGCGCGCCATGAGGCTTCACGTGCCACAGACGACCCCCGCGCGACTCCACGAAGGCGCGAAGCGCGCCCGCCTGGTAGAGCACATCGGTTTCGACTTCTTCGGGTGACGCCTGGATCTCCCTTCGCCCGAAGCCCCGCAGGTCGAGGTGCGAGGGATGCGCGCCGATGCGGATTCCCCGTTCGAGGGCGAGGCTCACGGTGCGGTCCATCGCGATGGGATCGCCCGCGTGGAAACCGCAGGCGACGTTCACCGAGGTCACGAAGGGAAGCAGCCCCGCGTCGCTTCCCATGGGCCAGGGGCCGAAGCTCTCACCGACATCCGCGTTCAGGTCAATGATGTCGGCCACGGCGGCGAAGATCCCTCCCGCGGCGCTAGTTGAGGAACAGCCGGAGGCTTCGCGCGATCGACGCCTTCATCTCCCGGCGGTCGACCACCGCGTCGATCATCCCGTGGGTGAGGAGGAACTCGGAACGCTGGAATCCTTCGGGCAGCTTCTGACGGATGGTCTGTTCGATGACCCGCGGTCCCGCGAAGCCGATGAGTGCTCCCGGTTCGGCGATGTTCAAGTCCCCGAGCATCGCGAAAGACGCGGTGACGCCGCCCGTGGTGGGATCGGTGAGGACGGAGATGAATGGAATCTTCGCGTCATCGAGACGGGCGAGGGCCGAGGAGATCTTCGCCATCTGCATGAGGGACAAGGCACCCTCCATCATGCGCGCGCCGCCGGAGCAGGAGACCACGATGAGGGGCGCCCTCGTGGACATGGCCCGTTCGGTGGCTCGCGTGATCTTCTCGCCGACCACGACGCCCATGGAGCCCCCGATGAAGCCGTACTCCATCGCGCAGATCAGCACGTCGCGGTTGTCGAGCTTTCCGGAAGCCGAGACGAGGGCATCCTTGCCGCCCGTCTTCTCCTGGCCGTCCTTCAGCCGGGAGGCGTAGGCCTTGGTGTCCCTGAACTTGAGGGGGTCGGCGCTCGCGAGCTCACGGTCGAACTCCTCGTAGGGGCCGTCGAAGAGCAGTTCCAGCCGCTCCCTTGCGGTGATCCGGAAGTGAAAGGCGCACTTGGGGCACACGGACGCGTTTTGCAGCACGTCCTTGCGATAGATGATCTCGCGACAGCCCGTGCACTTGATCCACAGGCCCTCGGGGACCCGGTTGACCTGCTCGCCTACCGGCAGTTTTTGGTCTTCTCGCTTGAACCAGGCCATTGCTCCTAGTGTATCGCGGCGCGCATTCGCGGCGCTTTCGAAGACCCGCCCTGGCTAGCTGCCGGTGGTGGTCGTCTCCCTCGAACTGGCGTCGAACACGATGCGCATGAACTGCGCCAGCTGCGGCGAACCGACGGCCGGCCGTTCGTGGAGGACGCGGTCGAGGGCGGCCGCCATCTTGCCTGCGTCGGCGTAGCGTTCGTCCGGGGAGCTCGCGACCGCGTTCATCACGACCTTCTCGAGCCTCGGAGTGACCCTGGACGAGATGAAGCGAAGAGGGACGATGTCCGCCTTTCGGACCTCATCCATGGACGGCATGTCGGGGTTGCCGGCGAAGGGGCGGCGGCCCGCGATCATCTCGTAGAGGATCACGCCCAGAGAGAAGATGTCCGATCGGGCGTCGATCGGGCCTCCTGTGGCCTGCTCGGGGCTCATGTACTGGAGCTTTCCCTGGGGAGCATGCTTTCGCGCCTCCACGTACGACGACGGCTTCGAGATTCCGAAGTCGGTCAGCTTCACCATGCCCGCGAAGGAGATGAGAATGTTCGGCGGGCTCACATCGCGGTGGACGATTTCCAGCGGCCGTCCGTCCGGGCCTTCGCGCGTGAAGGCGAAATCGAGGGCGCTCGCGATGCGCGCGGCCACGTAGACGGCGAGATCCAGAGGCAGCTTCAGGCCCTTCTCCTGCGCTTTCCGCAGCATGGTCTTGAGGTCGAAGCCGTTGACGTACTCCATCGTCATGTAGAGATCGCCGTTGATCTCGCCGAGCTCATGAACGGGAACGATGTGGGGATGATCGAGAAGGGCCACCGTCTTCGCCTCCTCGATGAAGAGGCGGCGGAAGTCGTCGTTGTGGGCGAGACCGGGCAGGATCTTCTTCAGGACCACGGTCTTGCGGAAGCTGTGCGGCCCGGTCCGCTGCGCCCGGTAGATCTCGGCCATGCCGCCGCGCGACAGGAGCTCTTCGAGGACGTAGGTCCCGAAGATCTTCGGAAAGCTCGGCCGGTTCGTCTCCTTGGTGTCCGCCTCCAGGAGCCCATCCGGAATCTCCGGCGCTTCCGGCGGGCGGGGCGCGGAGCCCTCCGTTGACCCGCCGGAGGCAAGGGCTCGCATCTTGGGACGAGAGTGTGCGCCGGTCATGGATGGGAGGGGGAGGCTTCGACGTTACCAGACGCGTGGAAACGACCCGGCCGCGTCGTCCCGGGGCGTGAGCGCGGTCACATCCAGAACGCCGCGATCGAAAGCCGCATCGCCACCAGGACGAGAGAGGTGGCGAGGATCCCCTTGATCGAGCGAACCGCGATGTGCCGCGAAAGCCACGAGCCGAAAATGCTCCCCGGGAGCGACCCCAGGGCCACGGCGGCCGTGATGAGCGGGTCCATGTCGCCCCGGCTCAGGTAGAGAAACGCGGAGATGGAAGCGGTCGGGCCGATCATGAAGGCCGAGGTGGCGGCGGCGACCCGGATCGGAATGCCGCAGAAGGAGTTCAGGACCGGCACCTGGATGACGCCGCCCCCGACCCCGAGAAGTCCGGAGATGCCGCCCGCGATGAGCGACACCACCATGGCGACGGGGAGGCGCTTCATGCGGTAGCTGAGCGTTTTCCCCTCTTCCTCGATCCGGCCCCCGAGCGCGCCCGTATCCATGGTGGCGTCGTCGATCACATTTCTCTTCCCTGAGCGTGAGGTGACGATGAGGGAAACCACGAAGAGGGTCGAGGCGAAGATGATGTAGAGCGCACGCGTGGAGATGTGGTGTGCGAATGTGCTTCCGGCAAGGCTCCCGACCGAGGTGGCAAGGAGCAGACTGAAAGCCAGGGGAACATTCACGAGGCTGCGCCGCATGTTGACCATGGTGGCGGTGGAGGAGCTCGTGACCACGGCCACCAGGCTTGCCGCCACCGCGGTACGCGGCTCGACACCAAAGCCGAGGGCGAGGAGGGGCACGAGGAACACGCCGCCGCCCAGGCCGAGCAGGGCTCCAATCATCCCCGTGAGGGCGCCCGTGAGGGCGAAGGCGGCGAGATCGACGGACGGCATCCCGGACCTACACGTACCGGAGGGATTCGGCGGGCCGTTGCCTCGATGCCGACCAGGAGGGGACGAACGAGGCGATCACGCTGACTCCGAGCATGATGAGCGGCGGCGTCAGCACGTCTCCGAGCTTGAGTGTGGGAAACAGGCGATCGCCGCCGTAGGTGTATTTCTGCGCCTCGCTGAAGGCCGGGATGCCGTGCTGGGAGAAGTAGACGATGGTCGCCGCTCCAAGCACCGCGCCCAGGGTTGCGCCGAACAGGCCCAGCAGAAACCCTTCGGACAGGAAGATGGAGAGGACATCCTGCTTGCGCGCGCCCATGGCCCGCATGGTGCCCATCTCCCGGGTGCGCTCGAAGGTGGCCATGAGGACGGTGTTGAGAACCCCCGCGGCCACGATCACGCCCATGACGAAGTTCATGATGGCGGCGATGAACCTCGTGACCAGCATGCCGCCGATGAAGGGGCCTCCCATGTCCTCCCAGGTGAAGGCGGTGGCGTTCACGCCCCGTGCCTTGAAAGCCGCGTTCAGCCGGTCGCGCACGGAATCCGCCTCCCGCCCGGAGTCCTTCAGGCGGAGCACCACGAGTCCCGCCTGGCCCGGCACATCGAGAATCTCCTGGACGCCTTCGAGGTCGGCGTAGCACGAGCCCCATTCGTAGGCTTCGAGCCCCTTGATCGTGTAGATGCCGGTGACTTGGAGTCTCGTTCCGTTGAGGCGCCCATCCGAGGTGGTCCCGAGAGCCACGAGGTCGTCACCGGGCCCAATTCCCAGCCTTCGGGCGACCCCGCGGTTGATGAGGACGCCCTTCTCGCCGGGTTCGAAGTGCCGGCCCTCGACCACGGAGAGGGCCGGGTAGGTGGCCGCCCGGGCCCGAGCGTCGATGCCGATGAGCACGCCGTCCATGGTTGTGTCCTTGAACGAAAGAAGAGCGCCCACCATGAGCCTGGAGAGACCCGACTCGATGCGCGGGTCCATGCGTCGGGCTTCTTCGATGAGGTCCAGCGGTTTGCTGATCAGCCGGTAGTTGTTCTGCGGCATGATGAACGAGATCTCCCCGGTCTCATCCGCGGCGGCGTCGCTCCGGTAGATCTGCACATGGCCGAGCGTCGCGTTCTTCGCCGGTTCCACCACCGCGCGCTCCATCGCATCCGTCCACGCCTGCCCGAGGACCATGAGGGCGATGCCGAACGCGAGGGCGCCGATGGTGAGTCCCGTGCGCCGGCGGTGCCGCGAGAGATTCCGGAAAGCCAGGCGCAGGATGAACGGCGTCGCGGAGGTCGTGCTCACTAGGCGAGAACCCCAACCTGCCCGCCCGTGTGCCAGAAGAGAACCGACGTCGTGTCGGCAAGCGACCCACTCCGCACCAGAGCGATGAGCCCGGCCAGAGCCTTGGCGGTGTAGGTGTGATCCACCACGATGCCTTCGCTGCGGGCGAGAAGGGTCTGGGCCTCCCGCGAGGCCTCGGTGGGAATCCCGTAGCCCTCGCCCACGAAGGAATCGTCCACTTCCGCCTTCCGCGGGGCCGCGTCCGACCCCGCGAGGTGGAGCAGGCCTCTCTCGATGTCTTCGACGAGAGCGCCAAGCGGCGCCGCGCGTTCGTCGGCGCTGATGCCGATCACCCGGGTTTTCAGGCCCGTGAGAACCACGCCCGCCAGCAGCCCCCCCTGCGTGCCTCCGGATGAGGAGGCGTGGACGATCACGTCCGGCTGATGCCCGGCGTCGAGCATTTCGGAGACGCCGAGGGCGAGGCCCGCCGCTCCGAGCGGCGTGGAGGCGCCAAGGGGAATCACGAACGGCCTTCGCCCCTCCGCCCGCCGTTCCTTCTCGAGCGCCGCCATCGCCGGCGCGCGATCGGCGCGGTCGGGCACGAAATGAAGCCTCGCTCCGAACATCTCGTCGAGGCGGGTGTTTCCAGTGAGGATCGCCGGGCGAGCCCCCGAGAGGACGAGGTCGCAGTCGAGGCCCAGTCGCGCGGCGGCGGCGGCGGTGGCGCGGCAGTGGTTCGACTGGATTCCGCCGCAGGTGATCACGGTGAGCGCGTCTTCCCCCACCGCGGCCGCCATCACCAGCTCCAGCTTGCGCACTTTGTTCCCGCCGAATCCGAACGGGATGGAGTCGTCGCGCTTGATGAAGATCGGGCCTCGCGAGTCGATGGCCTTCTCGAACCGATCGAGGCGGTGCACGAGCGACGGCGCGCCCATCAGGGACACGCGGGGCAGGGCCCGAAGGGGGGCGAGGGGCTTGTCGGGGCTCACGGGGAGGCCAATCTACCAAGCCTGCGCCGGAGCGCCGGCCTGGGTCCAGGGCCTTCAGGGCCCTCCCGTGGGCCGCCGATATACTGCACCGCCCCTATGAACCGCCGCGCCGCCATCACCTCCATTGGCCGGTACCTGCCTCCCCGGGTGCTGGATAACAAGCACTTCGAGAAGCTCGTGGCCACGAACGATGAGTGGATCCGCACGCGCACCGGGATCACCACCCGCCACCACGCCGAGAAGGGCGTCGGCAGTTCTGAACTCGGCGCCGCGGCCGCCCGCGAATGCCTCGAGCGGCGCGGGATCAAGGCGTCCGAGGTCGATCTCATCATCGTGGCCACGGTCACGCCCGACATGGTCTTCCCCGCGACGGCCTGCCTGATCCAGGACAGGATCGGCGCCTCCAGGGCCTGGGGCTTCGATCTTTCCGCCGCCTGTTCCGGCTTCGTCTACGCCCTCACCGTGGGCGCGCAGTTCATCGAAAGCGGCTCGCACCAGAAGGTCCTGGTCATCGGCGCCGAAGTCATGTCCTCGATTCTCGACTTCCAGGACCGCACCACCTGCGTTCTCTTTGGAGACGGTGCGGGCGCGATCCTCCTCGAGCCCTCGGACGATGGTTCCGGGCTTCTCGCCTTCACCCACGAAGTCGACGGCTCGGGGGCCGGCTTCCTGCAGATGCCCGCGGGCGGCAGCCTCCATCCCCCTTCGCACGAGACCATCGACAAGCGGATGCACTACGTGAAGCAGGAAGGCCAGGCCGTCTTCAAGTACGCGGTGCGGAAGATGGCGGAGGCCTCGGTTCTGGCCGTGGAGAAAGCCGGCCTGAGGAACGAGGACATCGGACTGTTCATTCCGCACCAGGCGAACATCAGGATCATCGAAGCCGCTCAGGCGCGGCTCGGGCTCCCCGACTCCAAGGTGGTGAAGAACATCGCGACCTACGGCAACACCACCGCGGCGACCATTCCCCTCGGCATCTACACCGCCCTCGAGGAGAAGCGCCTCGCCAAAGGCGACAACCTCCTCATGACCGCGGTGGGCGCGGGCTTCACCGTGGGTTCGGCCGTCCTGCGCTGGTCGACGCTCGCGCTTTAGGGCGCGTTCCCCATGGGCTTCCTGGCCTTCATCGTTCGGGCCATCCTCTTCCTATTCGTCTTTCGCCTCGCCGGTATCGTGCTGCGCGCCTTCATGGGAGGGTTCCGCCAGGGCTCGAAACCCGAGGGGGCGTCGCGGGTCAATCGGCACGCGGCGTGGCCCCCGAGTCCGGAGCCCCGGGGACAGGTGGAGGAACTGGTGAAAGACCCGGTGTGCGGCGTGCACACCGCGCGCTCTTCGGCGATCGTCGGGCGCCATCAGGGCTCGACCGCCTACTTTTGTTCCGAAGAGTGCGCGGCCCGGGCGGACGCGGGGACCGCCTGACCGGCCCTAAGCCTGGGCGGGCTCTTTCTTCGCGGCGAGAGAGGCCTTGAGCGCCTCCATGATGTCGATGATCTGGGCCCGCGGCTGTTCGGGAGCCACGGAGATCTCCTGGCCCTGGATCTTCCGGTCGATGGCCGCCTGCATCCGCTTCCGCACCTCGTCCTCGTAGTGCGAAGGTTCGAAAGCGGGTGACGTGATCTGGTCGATGAGCTGCACGGCCAGCTTCAGCTCGTTCTCCTTGGTCTCCGCCGTTCCCACCGGCACTTCGTCCAGCGGCCGGACCTCGTCGGGATAGCGGAGCTGCTGCAGGATCACCACGTTCTTCAAGGGCCGCAACAGAACGAGATACTGCTTGCCCCGCGCCGCCCATTTCGCCACCGCGACCCGCCCCGTCTTCTTCATGGCGTCGCAGAGAAGACGGTAAGCCTTCTCGCCGCCCTTGTCCGGCGCCAGGTAGGAGGCGTTTTCGTAGTAGATCGGGTCGACCTCCTTGATATCGAGGAACTCAGCGATGTCGATGAGGCCGGTCTTCTCCTCCTCCATCTTCTTGATCTCGTCCGCCGTGAACACCACGTACTGTTCCTTGGCGAACTCGTAGCCTTTGACCATCTCGGTCCTCGGGACCACCACGCCCGCGTCGCGTTCGCAGATGTACTGCTGCTTCACGCGTCCCTTGCACTTCTCGTGCAGCATGTTGAAGGAGATGGAAGCCTTGCTCTCGGTGGCCGAGAAGAGCTTCACGGGAATGGAAACCATTCCGAACGAAATGGTGGCGGCAGCGGTAGGTCTCATGGGGTGTCCTTGCCTGCGAAGAAGTTCGGAAGAGCTTATGCCCGGGCCGCGGTCGCCCGGGTGAGCCTTGTCTCCTCGTCCACCGCGATGGTCCGCGCGGCCAGGACGAAGAGCGCAAAGGCGACCACATTCGACAGGGTCGCGGCCATGAAGGCGAGGCGCAGGCTTCCCCAAAGATCCGAGAGCCGCCCCACGACGTAGGGGCCGAGGGTCAGCCCGATGATGGTGACGAAGAGCAGGAAGACCGCGGACGCGCGCGCGCGCATGTGAGGGAGAACGAGGTCCTGCACGGTGGAGCTGCCGGCTCCCAGCCAGAGCGCCGCGAAGACCTGGGCGAGGGCGAAGAGCCAAAGGGCCAGGTCCCGGTCTGCGACGGTCAGGGCCAGGAGCAGGAGGGGTATGGGGATCAGGGCATTCATCATTCCCACGATCAGACGCCCGGAAGGGGTCCGCCGCCGCAGCCGGTCGGCGAGGATCCCGCCCACCGTGACACCGAGGCCGCCTCCCAGCGCCGAGATCAATCCGAGTCGCGCGCCGATCTCGGATGCCGAGTAACCGTGGTAGCGGATGAAGAACTGCGCGGTCCACAGGCTGACGGCGTAGCCGGTGAAAGAGAGAAAGGAGAAACCCAGGGCGGCCAGGCGAAGAGAGGGCGTCTCGAAGATGAGGGCGAAGGCGTCTGGCTCGCGCACCCGAAGGCGTTGAGCCAGGGTGACGACCACGTAGAGACCGACCGCGACGCACGTCCACTGAATCGGGTCGCCGAAGGCCAGCGACAGCGAAGCGGCGCCCGCGAGGCAGGCCGCGAATGCTCCGGCGTTCTGGGCGGCGGGCACCGAGTCGCGCCGGAGGACGAACAGCGAGAAAGGAGGCATCAGGGCCAGGCCCTCTCGCAGCGCGGAGCGAAGCGCACTCGAGCCGCCCACCGGAGGCGTGGCGGGGATTTCCTCCTGAGCGCCGCGCTCGGGCTCGCGGAACGAGAGCACCAGGGGTACGAGCAGGAGGCCGGGAAGTCCCGCGATCAGGAACGCCGCCTGCCAGCCGCGGAGTCCAAAGGGCTCCTGGCCTGGAAGGAAGGCGGCGCTCCACGCGTCCACCACCGTGCCTCCCAGATACGAACTCAGGCCGATGCCGACATAGATTCCAAGGGAGTAGATCCCGAGCGCCGTGCCCCGTCGCGCCCTGGGAAAGAGGTCGGCGAGGAGAGAGTAGGCGGCGGGGGACGCGCTCGCTTCGCCCACACCCACACCCACCCGCGCGAGAGCCAGGCTCGAGAAGCCGGTGGCGAGCCCGGAGGCCGCGGTCATGAGGCTCCACAGAGCGAGGCCCGAGGCGATGAGCTTGCGCCTCGAGCCCAGATCGGCGTAGATCCCCAGAGGAACGCCGAACACCGCGTAGAAAATGCCGAACACCGTCCCGTACAGGAAGCCGATCTGCGCGTCGGAGATCAGCAGGTCGGCCTTCACCTTCCCGGCGAGGATGGCGAGGATCTGCCGGTCGACGAAGTTCAGTATCGACACGGCGAACAGCACCGCGAGGATGAGGCGGGACCGGGTGTTCTTCGCGACCTCGCCTTCCATGCGGCGCCCAAGTTAATACGCCAGCCCGCTTCTCCTCACGTCGCCCCTGTCGCATGATTGAGCCATGATGGAGACCGCGAAGAACTTTCTGGTGACCCGGGGAGTCGATTTCCTCGTCCAGCTGGGGGCGGCAATTGCGCTCTACGTGACCGGGCGCTGGGCGATCCGGTTCGTGAGAATCTTCGCCCGCCGCGCTCTGGATCACCGGAAACTCGATCCGACCCTCGCCAAGTACATCGACCAGACGCTCGGCGTCGTTCTCACCACCCTCCTCATCATCGCGTCCCTGGGCGTGATCGGTGTGCAGACGAACTCGCTCGCCGGACTGCTTGCCGCCGCCGGCGTGGCGATCGGCGTCGCCTGGTCCGGACTTCTCTCGAACATCGCGGCCGGCCTGTTCATGATCTCCCTGCGTCCGTTCAAGAAGGGGGACACGGTTCAGATCGGCGGCGTGCTCGGCGACGTCGAGCTCATCGGCTTCTTCGGCACCTCACTCCTGGCCCCCGACGGCACCAAGATCATCGTGGGCAACGCGAAAGCGCTCGCCGACAACATCCACAACCTCTCGGGGGGGCCGTTCCGCAGGGTCGACGCGCGCGCTCAACTCCCCTGGGGATGCGATCCCTCGGCCTTCTACGAGGCCGTGCGCCGCCGCCTGGCCCAGGAACCAAAGGTGCTGGCCATGCCCGTGCCCGTGGTGGAGACGTTCGACAACAACGCCGCGGGCCCGGTCGCGGTGATCCGGCCCTGTTGCGCTCCCGCCGACTACGGGGAGATCTTCTTCCTCACCAACCGGATCGTGGCGGAGGAGATCGCGAAGGCGGGGCTCAGCGCGCCTTCTCCCCCGGGCCTGCTCAGGTAAGGAACGGGTTCGACGCTCGCTCCTCGGCGATGGTGGTGTCCGGCCCGTGGCCGGCGATCACCCGGGTCTGGCCGGGCAGAGGCAGAAGCCGCTCGCGAATGGAACGGATCTCCGTGTCGAAATCACCGCCCCACAGATCGGTGCGGCCGATGCTTCCGGAGAAGAGCGTGTCTCCCGAGAAGAGCAGGTTCCGGCTGCCCAGAAAGAACGAGCAGGAACCCGGGGTGTGCCCCGGCGTGTGCAGAACCTCGATGGAATCGCCCTTCGAGCCGAAGAAGATGACGTCGCCCTGGTGGATGTGCTCGTCCACCTTGCCGCGCACGGGGGTGTCGAGGCCGATCATCCCGGCCTGCATGGCGAGATTGTCGTAGAGCGGCAGGTCCTTCTCGTGGAGCATCACGCGGGCGCCCGTCTTCTCCCGCACCTCGTGGTTGCCGCCCACGTGATCGAGGTGCGTGTGGGTGATGAGGATGGCCTTCGGTATGAGCCCGTGGCCGGCGAGACGCTTCAGAACCTTGAGCGGCTCGTCGCCCGGATCGATCACGATGGCTTCACCCGTCTCGGGATCGCCGAGGATGGTGCAATTGCACTGGAGGGGGCCGACGGGGAAGGTTTCGATGATCAAGAGGCGCGTTCCTGTTCGAGCGGTCCCCGGAGGTATCCCGAGGCGACGGCCAGGGCAATCATCGCAAGAAGGCCCCACGAATAGACATTGAAGAGGCCGACATCGAGCGGCCCGAGGCGCGGCATACCGAAAGCGCCGCCCGAAGCGGTGGCGGACGACATCAGGATGGTGGGCAGGAAATAGGGGAACAGGAACGGGTAGGTGCAGACGGTGACGTCGAGGAGATTCGCGCGGCGGTAGGCGGACAGACCGAACCGCCCGCCGGTTTCCCGGGCGAAGGCGCCCACCGCGAGCATGGCCACCACACTGTGGGTGGTGAGAAGGACGGCCAGGCTGACCGCGACCACGATCCACAGTTCCGCGGCGCGCGGCGTCTTCGCTCTGCGCCGCGCGAGATGCACGAGCGATTCCTGGAGGCCGGTGGCGATCAGCGTGCCCACGAGGCCCATCAGCAGCAGGGTGAAAATCGAAACGCCCACCCCGCGCTCGAGCCCCTTGAGAATGAGGCCTCGGGCCACGAAGTTGTCACGATCGATATAGAGAAGCTCCGCGGGTGCGAGGAGGCCGAAGCCGAGGCCGAGGAGCACGGCCAGCATGATCCCCACGAGCAATCCGTCGAGGAGGTGCTTGCGGCGAAGCAGGAGAGCGAGCACCACGACGGGAGCCATCAGCATGGGCAGGGCGCGAAGCGATCCTCCGGGGGAGGAGGGCGTTCCGGACATGTCACCGCGGCCGAACAGCAGGTACGCGATGAGCGCGAGCAGGGCGGGCGGGAAGACGTAGCCGAAGCGGCTCCTCACCACGCCGCCGATATCGGCGCCCTGGGTTCCCGCCGAGGCGATGGTGGTATCGGAGATGGGCGAGATGCTGTCTCCGAACGTGGAGCCCGCGAGAATCGCCCCGGCGAGCCACCGCGGATCCGCGGCCAGCGATCCCCCGGCGGGATACAGCAGTGGGCCGCACACGAGGATGGTGCCGAAGCTCGTGCCGGTAGCCGTCGAGACCAGGGAGCAGATGAGGAACGACAGGGCCACGAAACCGCCGCCCCGGAGCCCGAAGGAAGAGCCTGCGGTCACGAGCGCCTGGATGAGGCCGGAGGCGCGCAGCAACTCCGACAGAACGCCGGAGAGAAGCCAGGCGAGGATCATGAGCGCCACGATCTCCTGGCTCATCGAACGGATCACCGCCTCGCTCCAGCGCGTGCGGTCCCTTGCCAGGAGCAGGCTCACGCACAGAGCGCCCAGAACGATCGGCCAGAAGCCGCGCTCGTCGGGCGCGCCGAGGAGCGCGAGGGCGGTGACTCCGGCCAGGAAGACGAGAGCGGGAACGATGGCTCCGACGACCCCGCCATGGAACGAAAGCCGGGTGGAAGGAGGTCCCTCGCTCATCGTGGCTATGCTAAGTGGAATGACCCGGAAACAAACGCGCCGCCGCCCTTCCGCGGAGTTTCAGCTCTTCGATCTGCGCGTCGAGGTCGAGCAGGCGAAAGGTCTGCCCATGGTCTGCAATCACAAGGTGGGGGACTCCTTCGAGCTGCGGGGCGAGAACTTCTCCTTGCCCCCGGGGCAGACGTTTCCTCTTTACGCGCTGGCCGCGATTCTTCCCCTCCTGCCCGCCAAGCAAAGGGAAACCCATCCTCACGACTGGATGACCACGGACGCCCTGATCGCCTGTCCCGACCCCAACTGCGGCGGGCGTTTTCGCATCACCCGCGTCGGCACGAGTACCTTCGACCACGCCGACGTGACGGTGGTGCCGCTTCCGCCCGGCCCCCCGAAGGCGCGCTCCCGGAAACGTGCGCACTGAACTCGCGCCGGGATACTCGATATCCCGGATCATCAAGGGGGGGTGGCAACTCGCTCTCGGCCACAGCAACGTCCCCCCTGCGGCGCAGGCTCACGCCGACATGGCGGCCTTCGTGGACGCGGGCATCACCACCTTCGACTGCGCGGACATCTACACGGGCGTCGAGGAGCTGATCGGCTCATTCGAGCCGCGCTCCGCGCGGGCCGTCCAGGTGCACACGAAGTACGTGCCGGACCTGGCGACTCTCGACACCGTCGACTGGGCGGTGACCAGGGCCATCATCGACAGATCGTGCACGAGGTTGCGCCGCGCGGCCCTGGATCTCGTGCAGTTTCACTGGTGGGACTATTCGGTGGACCGGTATGTCGAGACCGGGCTTCATCTCGAACGCCTGCGGGCGGACGGGGTCATTCGGCACATCGGCGTCACCAACTTCGATACCCCGCGCCTCCGTACTCTCCTCGACGCGGGGATCCACGTGGTGTCGCATCAGGTCCAATACTCGCTCCTCGATCGACGACCGGTGGGGGGCATGACGGAGCTTTGCTCCGCCCGGAACATCCGCTTCCTCTGCTACGGCTCCGTGCTCGGCGGCTTTCTTTCGGAGCGCTGGCTGGGAGTCGCCGAACCCAAAGGCGCTCTCGAGAACCGGTCCCTCACGAAGTACAAGCTGATCATCGACGAGGCCCTCGGCTGGGACGGATTCCAGGCGCTCCTCCGCAGCCTTCGTGGCATCTCGGCTCGGCACGGCGTCTCCATCGGCGCCATCGGCATCGCCTGGGTGCTGGCCCAGCCCCAGGTGGCCGCGGCCATCGTGGGCGCGCGGAACGCGATCCATCTGAAGGAGACCCTCGCCGCCCTCGATGTCCGCCTCGACTCGGGCGACCTGGCCGCGATCGAGCAGGCTCGCGGCCGCGGCATTGCGGGCGATATCTACGAGCTCGAGCGCGACCGCAACGGCCCCCACGGAAGGATCATGAAGTACGACCTGAACCGCCGCTGAGGATCGAGACGATCAGCGCGGGATCCGCACGGCGTGGACGCTCTGATTCCGATTTCCCGCGCACGAATGTCCCACCGCGCAGATGTCGCCTGATTCGGTGAGATCGCGCAGGTCCGTCCAGGCCGCCCAGGCGCCGTCCGCGTTCGCGGCGATACCGATGTAGTCGCCGATGAAGCCGTATCGCTCGATCGCGCAGTTCTCGTTTGCCGCCGCCTTGACCACGTTCGACCCGGAAGTGCGCGGGTCGAAGTCGTGGGGCCTCTCCGACGCCGTGGACGTCGCCCCCACGGGCCGCGGCCGGGTGAACACCGGCCGATCGGCGCGCTGAACCTCCGGAGTGAGCCGGCTCACGCGCTGAACGGTGAGAGAGTCATCGAGGACCGCGGCGTAGACATCCACGCCACGGATCGGGGACAGCGGCGCGAACTCCAGGTCGTTTCGGGAGTCGTACCAGACGGCAAAGACACGCCCGCCCCTCGCCGCGACCGACGGCATGAGCTGGTTGCCCCGGCCCGGATTGTCGATGGGCGTCGGCGTGGACCAGGTCGCCGCCCCGTCCGTCGATCTCGAGATGAGCGTCTGCGAGCGCCGGCTTACGGGGTCCAGCGCGTGGACGACCGCGAAGAGGCGGCCTGTCGCAGCGTCGATCGCCGGCATGAAGTACGAACCGAACCGGAAGGTCCCGTCGTAGCCCGACGCCCCGTACGCGGTGAGACCGGAAAGGCGGGAAGGAAGAAACGTCCAGGCGAGCGGGTCCTTGAGGCGGGATTCGAGCGCCGCGGTTCCGGACACGCCGTCGATGTCCGCCTTCACCACGTGCATGGCGATCACGTTCGCCGCGCTCTGGGTGCGAAGGATGACGTAGAGCATCCGGTGGCCGTTCTGGGGGTCCCGCCCCAGGAGAGGCTGGTAGAACTGAGACTCGGCGGCCTGCACGGCCGGAACCGGAAGCCGGATCGGCGTCGAAAAAGTCGCGGCCCCGTCGCCCGAGATCGCGATCCATCCTCCCTCGGGCGCGAGGGCATCCGCGCCCACCGTGAACAGTCGCCAGCTCGCGACCACGACCGTGCGGTCCGACGGAGCATCCCGGTCGACGGCGAGCCAGTTCTTGTCGTTGAAGAGGCGCGCGTCGTTCTCGAGGCCGAGAAGCCGGACCGAACCCTGGATGAAGGTGCCATCAGGGTTCCGCCGCGATACCACCACGGCTGACGGGTCGCCTCCCGCGTTGGGTTCGAAGGCGAGGGCCGAGGTGTAGAGGACGCCATCGCGGTCGTAGGCCACCACGGGGTCGCTTTCGTGGGTCAGCGCGAGCGGCGTGCCCCGGGGGCGGCCGTAGGAGCCGTCGGTCACGCCGCTGACCCCGGTGTCCGGCGTCGCGTCCTCGAAGGCGAAGTTCTTCCACGAGGCGCCGTCGGCCGAAACGTAGAGCCCGTTCCAGACCCGGTTGTTGTAGGTGATATCCGCGGTCGGGCTGAATCGGTAGTCCTTGGCTGCCGCGGCGAGCCGGCCGCCCTCCGAGACGTCGATCCAGACCTCGCCCTGAGGCTGGCGATTGATATCGTCCGTGTCCCTGGGCAGCCCCAGGGGCGCCACGCACACGCCCGCTCCCGGCCCTTCCGCGATGACGTTGACTGATTGCGCGCCGGCCGTCCCGGAGAGAAGGAGGAGACCCGCGCCGAAGGCCAGTCGTTTCATGGCCGCTTAGAACCTGCTCAGGAAACCGGCGAGCGCTTCGTTGAAAGCGTCCGGTGTCTCCATCGCGGTCAGGTGACCCGACCTCGGGATCATCACGAGCTCCGCGCCTTTGATGCCGCGCTGAAGGATCTCCGCCTCCGGCCGGGGCGTGATGACATCCTCCTCGCCGCAGATCACCAGGGTGGGGACGGTGATCTCACGCAGGAGCGGGGTCGCATCCTGGCGGGTGGCGAGGCCGTGAAGGCCGTCCGAGATTCCCTGGGGCGAGGCTTTCAGGATGATGTCCTTGAGTTTCGCGATGACGTCGGCGCGGGAGGCCTTCGTGGTCTCGCCCACGAGCTTCGGAAGGAAAGCGTCGAGGGCCGCCTGGGCGCCCTCCTTCATGACCTTCGCGGCGAGGTCTCCTCTCCCCTTTCGCGCCTCGGGGGAATCCGCACCTGCGCGGGTGTCCACCAGAACGAGGCCGCGCAGGAGCGAGGCGTGCTTCTGCGCGAAGGAAAGAGCCGCGTACCCGCCCATGGAGCAGCCCACGAGGACCACGGGCCCGAGGCGCAGCCGCTCGATCAGCACCGCCGCGTCATCGGCGATCCTCGCCATGGTGAGCATGGCGTCCCCCACGTCCGAGCCGCCGAAGCCGCGTGCGTCGAAGCGAACGATCCGGCAGCGGGGCGCGAGAGCCTCCTGGCCGTCCCACATGCGGAGGGAGAGAGGGAAGGCGTGCAGGAAGAGAACAGCCGGGCCGGTTCCCTTGTCGGCATACTGGATATCAATGCCGCCGATGGGGATCGTCTTCATGGTTCCACCGCCCGCTTCGCCGTGTCGTCTTCGTAGCGGGTTCGCCGTGCCGATTCGGATTTCGCCCTTCGTCCCAGGGCCAGGCGCTCCTCCACGATGCGGTCGGCGACCACCCCGGGCGGCTGCTCCTCCTCTTCCGATCGCTGCCAGATGTCGGCGAGCCTCGGGCCGATCATGCGCACTCGCTCGACGACACCTTCCTCGTCGGCCTGCTTCGTTTCGTAGAGCAGGCTCAGAAGGCCGCCCGCGTTCACCACGTAGTCGGGCGCCCAGAGGATCCGTATGGAATTCAGCAGCTCGCCGTGCCGGGGCTCCTTCAGCTGTTCGTTCGCTCCGCCCACGATGGCCTGAACCTTGAGCCGCGCGATGGTGTCGTCGTTGAGGATGCCGCCCATGGCGTTCGGGGAGAACACGTCCGCTTCGACGTCATAGATGGCGTCCGGCTCCACGACCTTGGCCTCGAGCGAGCGCGCCGCCCGCTGCGCGCGCGAGGCCTCGACATCGGCCACGGTCAGCCGGGCCCCGTGATCTGCGAGGAGCTTCGCGAGGTGGAACCCGACGGCCCCCACGCCCTGGATCGACACGTGAAGTCCCGACAGCGTCCGCCCGAGAACCGCGCTCGCCGCGGCGATGCCTTCGAAGACACCGAGGGCCGCGAGATACGAAGTGTCGAGCGGCGAATCCTCGTTCGCGTGTGAGAGGTGCTTCGTGTGCCGCTGCATGACCTTGAGGTCCCGCGGTTCGATTCCCATGTCGCAGCCCGTGAAGAATCGCCCGCCGAGGCGATCCACCGCCTTGGCATAGGCCACGAGCAGAGGCCGCGTCTTCTCCCGGCTCGGGTCGCCCATGATCACGGCTTTGGCCCCGCCATACGGCATCTCCACCATGGTGGCCTTGTAGGTCATGGCCCGGGCCAGGCGCAGGGCGTCGACCACGGCATCGTCGTAGGTAGGGTACAGACGCATGCGCGTACCCCCCACACTCGGCCCGAACGTGGAGTCGTGGATCGCGATTGCGCCGCGCAGACCGGACTCCCGGTCGTGAAGAAGGACGACCTCCTCGTGACCGAGTTCGGCGCCGAGTTCGAGGGCTTTCAGTTCGCCCACTTCTTGAGCCACCCGAGGACCTCGTCGTACCAGCGCACCGAGTTCTCGGCTTTCAGGACCCAGTGGTTCTCTTCGGGGAACATGACGAGGCGCGAGGGGACGCCCTGACGCTGAAGGGCGGTGAAGAGCTGAATGCCCTGCTCGATGGGCAACCGGTAATCGCGGTCGTTGTGGATGACGAGCATGGGCGTCGTGCACTGGGTGATGAAGTTGCTGGGCGAGAACTTCTGGTACTGGGTCTTGTCCTTGCCCCAGGGCGGACCGCCGAATTCCCAGTCGGAGAACCACTGTTCCTCGGTGGAGGCGGCCATGGACGGGAGGTCGTACACGCCGTCGTGCGAGACCAGGGCCTTGAAGCGCTTGGTCTGCGTGCACATCCAGTTCATCATGTAGCCGCCGTAGGAGGCACCCGCGGCGAGCACGCGGTCCTTGTCCACGTAGGGCAGGGCCGCGGCCACGTCCGTGCCCTTCATGATGTCCTCGTAGGCCTTGCCGCCCCAGTCCTTCGTGACGTCGTCGGTGAAGGCCTGGCCGAAGCCCGTCGAGCCGCGCGGATTGGGGCTGAAGACCACGAAGCCCGCTCCCGCGAAGACCTGGGGATTCCAGCGGAAGCTCCAGCTGTCGCCCCACACGCCCTGCGGTCCGCCATGGGCGAGGACGAGCAGCGGGTACCTCTTCGTCGCGTCGAAGTTCGCGGGTTTCGTGATCCAGCCCTGAACGGGCTTGCCGAGGGCGCCCGGGTAGGTGATCGATTCCGGGGGCAGCAAGGCGAACGCGGCGAGCGCCGCGTCATTCGCCTGGGTGATGCGTGTGACCTTCCCGCTCGCGAGGTCCACACTCACCACGTCCGCGGGCTTCACGAGGGAGTCGAGGGCCATGATCGCCTTCGAGCCGTCGCTCGCGATGGAGAGCTGGGTGAGGTGCCCGTCCGCCACCTTGCGGGGCGCGCCGCCCGCGGCGGGAATGGCGAAGAGCGGATTGGCGGTGCCGTCGCCCGCCGTGAAGTAGATCGTCTTCGAATCGGGCGACCAGGCGATCTCGTCGACGCTGCGGTCGAAAGGCTCGGAGAGGTTGCGCGTGGCTCCGGTCTTGCGGTCGTAGACGATCAGACGAAAGCGGTCGGCCTCGAAGCCCGCGCGGAACTGGGCGTGATACGCGATCATCGAACCGTCGGGGCTGTATACGGGCGAGCCGTCGAAGCCGGGAGTGGCCGCGATCTTCTTCGGCGTTCCGCCCGCGGTGGGCACCACGAACAGATCCGCGTTCGTCGAGGCGGATTCGTCCTTGTCGTCGTTGCGCCCAAACGCCACCTCGGAGCCGTCGGGCGACACGTCGAAGTCGTTCGGCCCCGCGTAGGGCGGCACATCGGCGTCGCCGGGCGTGAGGTCGGTGGCCTGGCCGGTCTTCGCGTCGACCCACAGGACATGCGAACGAAGGCCGTCCTCCCAGGTGTCCCAGTGGCGGATGAAGAGCTTGTCGTACACCCGGACGTTCTCGCCCTTCTCCTCGACCTTCTTCTTCGTGCAGGCGTCGAAGTCCGCGCCGGCGCACGCGGGATGGACGTCGCTGATCACCACGAACTTCCCTCCCGCCGCCCAGCGGAAGTTCGAAACCCCCTGCGAGAGATTGGTGACGCGTCGCGCTTCGCCCCCGGCCAGGTCGAGAACGTAGATCTGCGGCGCGCCGTCACGCGAGGAGAGAAACGCGATCTGCGACCCGTCCTTCGAGAAACGCCCCTGCGAGTCCGACTTCGGATGCGAGGTGAGGGCGCGAGGCGCGCCGCCGGCCGCGGGCACGATGAAGAGGTCGGTATTCCGGCTCTTTCCGAGGTCGATGGTGGTCTGCTGGTAGAGCACCCACTTCGAGTCCGGGGAGATCTGCGGGTCGGCGAGCCGCTTGAGGGAGTGCATGTCCTTCGCGGTGAAGGCGGGCGCCGCGAGGGTGAGGGCGACGGAGGCGATGAGCATCATGATGGTTGGTTCCTTGCAGGGCGAATCATGACTCTATCGAAGGCCCCTGTCGCAGCCCTGGCGCTCCGTCTGCCCGGAAATCGATCAGACCCGCTCCACCTGCCACAGGATGTAGGCGTAATCTGAAGCGGTTTCCCGAAGGGCGTCGTACCGGCCCGAGGCCCCGCCGTGGCCCGCCTTCATGAGAGTGCGCAGCAGCAGCGGTGTGTCGTTGGTCTTGAGGGTCCGCAGCTTCGCCGTGTACTTCGCCGCTTCCCAGTACATGACCTGCGAGTCGTTGAATGAGTTGCGCAGCAGGATCGCGGGATAGTCTTTCGCCTCCATGTTCGTATACGGGCAGTAGGACCGCATCACACGGTAGTCCGCGAGGATCTTCGGGTTCCCCCACTCTTCGAATTCGGCCACGGTGAGGGGAAGGTCTTCGTCGAGCATGGAGTTGATCACGTCGACGAAAGGCACTTTCGCGATCACCGCCTTCATGAGGTCGGGTCGCAGATTGGTGACGGCGCCCATGAGGAGGCCGCCCGCCGACCCGCCTTCGATGACAAGTCTCGACGACGACGTATGGCCACGCTCGATGAGGCTCGTCGCGCAGTCGATGAAGTCGGTGAAGGTGTTCATCTTCTCGGCCATGCGTCCCGCGTCGTGCCAGGGCTTCCCCATCTCGCCGCCGCCCCGGATATGGGCGAGGGCGATCACGAATCCGCGGTCGAGGAGCGAGAGCCGGTGGGAGAGAAAGGAAACCGGGTAGGGATACCCATAAGAGCCGTACCCGAGCAGGTGCATGGGCGCCGTGCCGTCGACCGGCGTGTCGCGTCGGCGGACGAGCGAGATGGGGATCTTCGTTCCGTCCTTGGCCGTGGCCGAGGTCCACTCGGAAACGTAGCGGCTGCGATCGAAGGATCCGAGAACCTTTGTCTGCTTGACCAGCGCGCTCTGGCCGGTCTCCAGGTCGAGGTCGAACACCGAGGGCGGTGTTACCAGAGACTGGTACGAGTAGCGGAAGGTCGACGTCCCGAACTCACGGTTGTCCTGGGGAAACGCGGTGTAGGTCGGCTCGTCGAACCAGGCCTGGACCCCGGGCGATCCGGCGTCAGGGAGGGACCGGAAGGAGGGAAGACCGCCCGCGCGTTCGCACAGGACCACATGCCGCTCGAAGGCGAGCACGGCCTCGAGCATCACTTCCGGACGATGCGGCACGAGCTCGCGCCAGCTTTCTTCGCCCGGGCTTTCCACCGGGGCTTCGACCAGCCGGAAGTTGCGGCCCCGATCGTTGGTGCGGATGAGGAAACGACCGCCCTGATGATCGAGTTCGTATTCGTGGTCCTGCCGCCGTGGGGCGACCATCCGGAAAGAAGCCTCGGGGGTGCCGGCGTCGAGGACGTGGAACTCGGCGGTGGTGTGCGACGCCTTGGCCAGGAAGAGGAACGCGCCGCTGCGCGAGCGGAAGATCTCGAGGCTGAAGCGCTCGTCGTCTTCCTCGCAGACGAGGACGGGTAGGGCGGCGTCAAAGGCCCGCACCCGGTAGAGCCGCGCCGCGCGCTTGGCATGATCCTCCTCGGTGAAGAAGATCGTTCTCGAATCGGCGGCCCAGGCCACGGAGATCGTCTTCTCGAACGTGCGGCCCCACAATTCACCGGTTCGCAGGTTCTTGACCTGCAGGCGGTACTGGCGGAAGCCCGTGTCGTCGGTGGAATACGCGAGCAGCTCGCCGTCGTCGCTCATCAGGTAGGCCCCAAGCGACATGAAGGAACGCCCCTCCGCGAGGGCGTTCACGTCGAGCGTCGTCTCCGCCGGAGCGCCCGCTCCGGTGGTTCGCCTCCGGTGGTGGATCGGGTACTGGCGGCCCTTCACCGTCTCCATCCAATGGTCGAAGCCGCGGAAGCGGTAGGGTGCGGTGGTGTCGTCCTCCTGGATCCGGGCGAGCATCTCGTCGTAGAGGGCGGCGGTCAGGCCGGAGAGGTGCGCGGTTGCCGCATCGGCGTACGCGTTCTCCGCCTCGAGATACTCCCGGACCGCGGGGTTCTCTTTCTCGCGGAGCCAGAAGTAGGGGTCGACCAGGGTCTCTCCGTGAAGGACGGTGGTCCTGGGAATCCGGGCGGCGACAGGGGGCTTCATGCTTGTCGTGGAAGGCTAGTTCAACCGCCCGCTCGCCCGCTTTCCCGGAGGCTGCGTGTAGTGGTCCGGGGCGGGGTTCCCGAACGGCCCTAACGCGCGCCGATGGTCCGCGCGAAGTCGGGGACGATCCGTTCGTATTCCTCGGCCATCAGGTGGCTGGAGAGGATGAAGTCCGCGGTGGCCCGGTTGCAGGCGATCGGCGTGTTGTAGACGACCGCGATGCGAAGCAGGGCCTTCACGTCAACGTCATGGGGCTGAGGCTCGAGCGGATCCCAGAAGAAGATCACGAAGTCGATCCGCCCTTCGGCGAGCGCCGCGCCGACCTGCTGATCGCCGCCGAGGGGCCCGCTCAGGAAACGCGTGACCGGAAGACCGAGTTCCCGCGCGAGCAGGCCGCCCGTGGTGCCGGTCGCGAACAGCTCGTGCTGGCCGAGGGTGCCACGGTTGTAGCGGGCCCAGTCGAGAATGTCCGTCTTGCGGTTGTCGTGGGCGATGAGCGCGATCCGCTTGCGGCGCTTCATCTTCACCGATTCGATGGTCATGGGTCGCTCTGTTTCGGGCTTTCGTGCGCGGGCATCGGCGATCGTAACCGAGCGACCCCGACCGGACCGCCGGGGAGCGAGGAAGGTAAACTTCCGGTCCGTGGGCGGAGCGAGGAGTAGCCCATGACGATCTCACCCACGGATGCGAAGGCGGCCGAACTCACGCGGTACCTCGACGCCCTCGATCGGGCCGGGCATCTCGGCTCCCGGGCGCTCGATCAGGCGCTCGGCAATCCGCCGCCCGGGTTGAGTGCCCACGAGATCAGCGTCGACAAACGGTTCACGCGGGTGAGCACCGGCCATCGCACCCTTCTCGGCTACAGCCCCGGAGACCTCGTGGGGAAGCCGGTTTCGAACTACGTGGTGCTGAAGGAGACGGCCGAGCGGGCGATGAGCCGCAAGCTCTCGCCCGGCGCCGTTCTTCTTCCCTACACGCGCACCTTCCGCAAAGCGGATGGCGGCGAAATCTCACTCCTCCTCATCGATCGCCATCTGAAAGGCGACGATGGCCACGTCACCGGCATACGCACCGCTTTCGCCGAGGCCCCGAAACCCTCCTGAGGCCTCTCCCTAGCCGAGGGTCAGAGCGGACAGATCCACGAGCCCGGTCACGGTCGGCAGGAAACCGCGCAGCCGCCACGCGTGGGCGACGCAGGCGCGGCCGTACATGAGGGGCACGAGGGGAACATCGCGCCCGAGAAGCATGCCGATTTCGCCGAGCGTCTCCTCGCGCCGCTCCTTGCGATAGGAGGCGATGAGGTCGTCCATCTCGCGGCTCCGGTAGCGCGAGAAGTTGAACGCGAAGGACGAGCCCTCGGCGCCCGAGGGCACGGCATCCGAACCGACGACCGCGGAGAGGTAGTCGCTTGGATCCGGACTGTCGGGAATGTTGCCCATGAGGGCGAGGTCGTAGTCGCCCGAGTTGACCTTCGTGATCAGTTCGCCCGACGCGACCTCCGAGGCCTCGATGATTGCGCCGAGCCTACGGAAGCGGTCGCGCAGGTGTCGGGCCACCGCGGCGGGCGCGGGGAGATAGGGGCGGGGGGCCGGGGAATAGATGATCGACATCGGCTTTTCGTAGCCGCCGGCTTCCTGCCACTCGGCGCGCGCGCGTTCGCCGTCGGGGGTGAGCCGGTCGTTGGTCTTGCCTAGGGCGGGAGGGAGAAGTCCGGTGGCTCGAAAGGCCAGGGGGTTTTCGCCGAAGGCGATCTCGGCGACGATGGTGCGGTCGACCGCCTTGGCCAGGGCGGCGCGAAGCCGCGCGTCCTTCAGCCGCTCGTTGTTGATGTAGAGCATGCAGGTCGAATTGACCGGCTTCATCACCACCGCGGTGTTCTTGAGCACGTTGACGTCCCGCCACGAAAGGCGCGGAGCGAGATCGACCTCGCCCTTCTCGAGGGCATTCAGGAGCGCGACCGGCCTTCCCGTCTGCGCATCGACGGGGTAGTGACGAACTTCTATCGACTCGATCCTGGAGGGCGTCCGCGCATGCGGATTGCGAACCAGCCGGACCACATCCTTGTCGGAGGGCCCGATCATGTACGCGCCGGTTCCAGCGAGGCCGCCCGCCGTCTCCCGATAGAGCATCCCGCACATGGTGAGGAAGAGATCGAAGCGTGTGTTGGGCGCGAACAGGGTGAGATGCACGCGCCCGTCCCGGTACGACGCCGATGCCCGACTGGTGAAGACGGGGTCGTGGGCCAGCGCCCCCACGACATCCTCGGCGGTCGCAGGCGTGCCATCGCTGAAGCGGGCGTCCCGCCGCACCGTGGTGGAGAACTTCAATCCGCCGCTTCCCGCCTCCTCGGTGAGTTTCTCCTCGAAGAGGGCGGGAGTGGCGTCACCCGCCGCCGAGGCCAGAAACGGAGTTTCGAAGATCTGGCGGGCGAGCAGAATCGTGGTCGCCTCGGCCATAGTGCGGGGATCGATCGATCCCACCGGATCGACCACTCCTATGCGGAGCACCGAGGACGCCATGGCCCATTGTAGCGACTCACCGCTGCACGCGGCGCACGCGCCGCCGTCAGGGCTCAGTCGTGGCGGCGTTCGTACCCGCGGCCGCGACGCTCGTAGTAGCCGCGCTCGTAGCCGGCTCGGAAACCTTCCGCGTACTCGATCTTCGATCCGAAGTAGGGGCGGTAGCCGTCGGTGCCGCGGCGGTATCGGCCGTCGTCCCAGAAGCTGCGGCGATACGTCTTCCCCCGGTCGCGGTATCCGGCCCAGCGTCCGTCGCTCAGGCCGTGCCGGAAGCCTTCTTCATAGGCCGAGTACGCGGGCCGGTAGGGGACGGGCCGTCCCTCGTACGCCCGCGTGTAAGAGCACGCGGGCGACACGAGGGCCAGGCCGAGAACGACAGCGGCGATTCTCCGGTTCATGGCGTTCGTCCTTCCGCGGGTTCAGCGGTCGTAGCGGCGTCCGTCGCGCCAGTCACGGTCGTTGTATCGCCCGCCCCGGACGTTCGCGTAGCCCCGCCGATATCCCTCGGCAAAGCCCCGGCGGTAGGCCGAGACGTACTCGTAGCGGGGGCCGTATTCGCGACGGTAGCCGGCATCACCGCTCCGATAACGGCCCTCGTCCCGGTAGTTGAAACGGTCGTCGTGACGATCGTCCTTCTCGCCCTCGCGCAGGCCGTCGCGGTATCCGTTGTCGAACGCGATGCGCTCCACGTTGTACCGGCCGCGGTAGCCGTCACGATCGTAGTAGGGGGACCGATCCGTGGCGACGACCACTCCCACGCGTACACCCGCCTGCGCGGGCAGGGTGCTCAAGAGTGCGACGGATGCGGCGATGGCGGTGAGGGCGATTCGATTCATGGTGTGTCTCCTTCGCCAGCCAGGAGGAGCAACCCCCGTGCCAGGTAATGCGGGTCACATTCCGGGCCGCCGCTGTACTCGGCCGGCGACAGCAGTGTCGTCGACCGAGCGCGATCCCGGGTGCTGCATCCAAGGCTCTGAACACCGCCATGTCGGGGCCAGAAGGGCGACGAAGTGGGCGGTTGACGCTGTCCGTGCGGTGGCCGTACCGTGCGGCCGTCATGAGCTTTCACTACCTGCACCTCGACGTGTTCACACCGAAGCCACTTTCCGGCAATCAGCTCGCGGTCTTCCTCGACCCGCCACGGTGGCCGGACGAGACCATGCAGGCGATTGCCCGGGAGATTGCGTTTTCGGAGACGACGTTCGTTTACCCGCCATCGCACGACGGGTCCCTGGCGCAGGTCCGGATCTTCACGCCCGGCGGCGAACTGCCCATGGCCGGCCATCCCACGATTGGAACCACGTTCGCTCTCGCGCTGCGCGAGCGGATCCCGCATGGCACCAAGCACGTTGTGCTCGATCTCGGCGTGGGTCCGACCCCGGTGGACCTCGAATGGGACGGCGCGGCCCGCAGACTCCGCTTCGCCTGGATGACCCAACCCCGGCCGGCCTTCGGGCCGCGGCTCGAGAATCGTGAGGAGGCGGCGCGCGCGCTCGGCCTGGAGCCCGCGGACCTGGCAGCGGATCTCCCCGTCGAGATCGTCTCGTGCGGCGTGCCCTTCGCCTACCTGCCCCTCGTTTCCCGCCATGCCGTAGACCGGGCCCGCGTGGACCGCGCCCGGTGGCAGGGTGTATGCGCCGCGAATTCCGTCGAGGAGCACAAGATCTTCGTCTTCTCGATCGAGGAGCGGAACACGACGCCCATTCGCCTTTACAGCCGCATGTTCGCGCCCCTGATCGGCATCGCCGAGGATCCCGGCACCGGCGGCGCCTCCGGGCCGCTCGGCTCCTACCTCGTGCGCCACGGCGTTGCGTCCGGGCCGGTTTCCGATTTCCTGAGCCATCAGGGTGTCGCCATGCATCGACCCTGCGAAATCTCCATCCGGATCGCGAGCGAAGGGACGGACATCACCCGCGTTCAGATCGGCGGCACCGCCACACTCGCGGGTGAGGCCACGCTGCGCGTCTGAGGCGGAACGCTTTCCCCCGCGCGTGTCCTTCGTGCCAGAGTTCATGATCATGACCAGTCCCGTGATCTCGACGGAGCCGCTTGGATTCCCCTGGGCGACCGCGGACCCCTTCCTCTTCTGCGTGCATCACAACGACGCCTACCCGGAAGGCAACGACAAGCTCGGTCCGCGCGCTTCACTCACCGGTCGGGATATCGGTCAGGATTTCAGCGGCCGGGATGGGTGGAGCATGTATCACGGCGACGTGGTGCCGGGCTTCCCGCAGCACCCCCATCGCGGCTTCGAGACCGTGACCCTGGTCCGGAGCGGCTACATCGACCATTCCGATTCACTCGGCGCCACCGCGCGCTTCGGCCGCGGCGACGCGCAGTGGCTGACCGCGGGCGCAGGCATCGTTCACTGCGAGATGTTTCCGCTGCTCGAAGAGACAAAGCCGAACCCGGTCGAACTGTTTCAGATCTGGCTCAACCTTCCCGGCGAAGACAAGCTGGTGGCGCCCCACTTCGCCATGCTCTGGGGCGAGGACATCCCGCAGCGTGTGTTCACGGACGACGCCGGCCGCGTCACGCGGGTGACGGTGGTGGCGGGTCAACTCGACGGAAGCCGCGCGCCGTCCCCTCCTCCGAGGTCCTGGGCCTCGAGGTCCGACACCGATGTCGCGATCTGGAGCATCCGCCTGTCAGCCGGAGCGAAGTGGATGCTTCCCTGCGCGGCCGGTTCGGCAACCGTTCGCAATCTCTACTTCTTCGCCGGCCCCTCGGTGAAGATCGGCGAGCATCAGCAAAAGTCACACGCAGGAATCGAAGTGAAGGCCTCGATCGACCTCGAGATCCAGGCCGGCGACGGAGAGTGCGAGATCCTGCTTCTGCAGGGCCGCCCTATCGGCGAGCCTGTGGCGCAATATGGACCGTTCGTCATGAACACGCGGGCGGAGATCGAGCAGGCCATCGCCGACTACCGCCGGACTCAGTTCGGCGGATGGCCGTGGCCCGTCAACGACCCGGTCCATCCCCGGGGGGAGGGCCGCTTCGCGAAGCACGCGGATGGAGAAGTGGAACGCCGGGATCGCTGAGCTTCAACCCGCCCGCTGCAGATACAACTGAAGGGTCTGGCCCGCCAGGTCCTTCGCGGAAACCGAGGCCACCGCCACCCCCGAATGCCGGAGGCGGGCCGCCATGCGCCGGTTGCCGGCGAGGATGCCAAGCGCCTCCGTCTGGGCGAAGGCGTCAATCGGGGTGCGACACTCGGCCGAAACCAGGCGGTGCACGTCGGGATCCTCCAGGTTGATCAGGATCGGCCGGTGGCGTCTTCGGAGCATCCCGAGAGCGTTGCGCACCGCCTCCGCGGCCGCGATGTCGACCACGGAGGTCATCAACAGAGCCACCGTCCGCCGCGAGTCGAGCGAGTCGACCGCTTCCGCGGCGAGTTCGTAGGCGGGCTCCTTCAGCGTCGCTTCCAGATCGAACAGCGCGGCGTAGGCCGCCGCCGCCCCTCGCGATCCCGGCCGCACGCGGACCGTCCGCAGAATCCGGTCAGCAAACGCGATCACGGTGACGTGGTCCCCGCGGCCGGCCGCCACGCGAACCAGAGCGAGGGTGGCGGCGAGGGCCCAATCGAGTTTCCCCCGATCGCCATCGACGCTCGCCATCGAGCGCCCGCAGTCGAGGAGAACCGCCAGGCGCCCTCCTCGTTCCCATGCGTCTTCACGACTGATCAGGTGCCCGCGCCGCGCGGACGCCTTCCAGTGGATCTTCGTCCTCGGGTCGCCGGATCGATACTCCCGAAGGGCGTAAGGCTCGTAGCCCATTCCCCGGTCCTTGAGCGGATTCTGGCCGAGCTGCTTTCGATGGGCGAGGTTCAGAAGATGACCGACGCTTCCATCCCATCTCACCTGCGGAAGGACCCGGACTTCCTCGTCGGCCAGGAACTCCCTTTGGGTCAGGGCGAGGCCCAGCGGTCCGGGAATGCGCGCGACGAGCGGCCCCAGGGCGTGCGTCCCGCGCGTCTTCGGGGTCACCATGTAGGTCCAGGCGCCGGTTCCATCCTGGACCCGCACGGTGGCGCGACGGGGCGCCTCCGCGACGCCCGGATGCAGGGTCTCGCGCAGTTCCACGGTCAGGTCGCGATCCCCGCGCAGGTTCACCTCGCATGAGGTCTTCGCGCCCTGAACCAGAAATCCCGACCGTGATCTCGTAGCACTCAGGACCGTTCGTCGGGCAAGAAGCAGATCCGCGCCGAAGAGGGCCAGGGCCAGAACATCGGCGCCGAGAATCGCCGCGAAGGCGCGCTCCTCGAGCACCGCGACGGAGCTCGCGAACACGAGCAGCAGTCCCGTGAGCAGCAGGCGCCTTGTGGGCATTTGCGGTGCTAGTGGGGGACGTCCACGGTCTGAATCACCCGGGCCACCGCGGCGCCCGGAGTGAGACCCTCGATCTCCGCCTCCGCGGTCAGTCGGATGCGGTGGGCCCAGACCGGAACCGCGAAGCGCTTGAGGTCATCGGGAATGAGGAAGTCGCGGTCGGCGAGAAGCGCGGAAGCGCGGCCAACTTCCAGGAGCGACAGCGCCGCTCGCGGGGAAGGCCCGATCTCGACCTGGGGCGCCTTTCTCACCGCGGCGGCCAGGCGCTGCAGATAGGCGATCGATTCCGCGGAGGCGTGCACCAGGCGCGAAGCCTCCCGCAGCGCCCTGGCCTCCTCGAGACTCGAAACCACGGTGGGGACGGCCCTTGAATCGAGGGCGCGTCCTTCAGCCGCGGCCTGCAGCATGGCGATCTCATCGCCGTCGGGCGGAAGACCCACGATCACCCGGAGCGCGAAACGATCCAGCTGCGCTTCGGGAAGGGAATACGTGCCCTCATGCTCGATGGGATTCTGGGTGGCGGCCACGAAGAACGCGGGATCCAGCACATGACTCACGCCGTCGATCGTCACCTGTTCTTCCTGCATGGCCTCGAGCAGGGCCGACTGGGTCTTCGGCGGCGTCCGGTTGATCTCATCGGCCAGAAGGAAGTGGGTGAAAACCGGCCCCCGCACCAGGTGGAAAGTGCGCGTAGACGGGTCGAAGACGTTGGCTCCCAGCAGGTCCGCGGGCATGAGGTCGGGAGTGAGCTGCACTCGCGAGAACTGCATGCCGAGGAGCTTTGCGAGCGACCGCGCGAGCGTGGTCTTGCCCACGCCCGGCATGCCCTCGATGAGGATGTGGCCCCCGGACAGGAACCCGGCGACCATCGATTCGCAGACGTCGTGCTGGCCGACCACGCTCTGCTCGAGGGCGTTCACGATCTCTCTCGCTCTTGCCTTCGCCCAGCCACTATCCCTTGCCGTCATTGGGTCCGCCCCTCCTTCTGTTTCGCATGGATCCGTCGCGCGACCTCCATGAGCGCACGCGCCCCATCGGCGGTGCCCGCCGGCGGAGGCGCGACCTCGACTCCCAGCACTTCGTGGGCCCGGCTTTGAAGCGCGCGTGCCGCGTCGTGGTGGTGACCGAGTCGGTCATGAATCCCCGCAATGGTCGTGAGGAATGCGCCGGTCGCGCCGCTTGCCGGAACAGGCTCGGGCCACTCCGGGCCGAAACGGCGGCCGAGGGCCGCCACGAAGAGCCCGTAGACCAGGAGAATCTGGAAGATGAAGAGGTCCAGACCCCGGCGGGACTGGACGCCTGAAGGTGAAGCCGCGCTCGCGACGCCATGGTGGTACTCATCGAAGGCCCACCGGCCGTCCTCGCCGAAGCGGACCCGAACCCCCTCGAGAAGCGCGCTGTTGCCCGGTTCTTTCAGTCTCCCGTTGGAGAGCGTCTCGTCGGGCAGCAGCAGGATCTCTCCGTCGCCGACCGGCCGCAGGAGCACGAGCGATTCCCCGTGCGCGTTGCGCAACAGGATCTCATCGCCCGACTCGGCGCTCGGATGTTCCCTCACCACGCCCACCGCCACCAGCGGCCCGCTACCGCCAAGGGCGATTCGATCGGTCTTCGAAGCCTCGCCCATCCAGGCCAGCGGATTGAGGGAGCGCGGGCGCGTGGCGCTGTCTTTGAAGCTCAGGCCCAGGCGCTTGCGCAGAACCGAGGATCTGGGTCGCAGCCCATATCCAAGGACGAGCCGGCCGCCCTTTTGGACGAAACGCTCCACTTCGCCCGCTTCCGCCGTCGAGAGATCGGAGGATGTGGAGCCCGTGAGCACGAGCACATCCGTTTCCCGGAGATTCCCGGCGATCGGCGCATCGAGAGTGCGGACCTCCGACCCCATCTCCTCGATGTACCAGCGGGCCGCGCTCCACCCTGACGAGGTGCGCGACAAGGAGCTCGCGTCGGTGGGGCCCTGCCGGCCCACGCTCAGCAGGGTGATGAGGGCGAGCGCCATCAGGGTCCCGATCCACCAGGCGTGCCGCTTCACACCCGAGCCTCGAGATCCGAGAGCAACCGACGAACCTCCGGCGGCGTCGGTGTGGCCGCGCCGAAGCGGAGCCGATCCAGAACGCGCGCGGGCTCGCGCAGGTCGAGGCGCCGAGAGCGCGCGATCACGTCATGAGTGGTCAGGGCGGAGTCCGGCTGATCTTTGAGGGCGGCCGACGCGAACCACCACCAGACGGAGGAGAGGGCACCGCGTGCATCGCCCCGCTCGAGCGCGGCCAGCGCGTCCCGCCGATATTCCTGCGGCGAAAGCGCGCGCATCGCCTTTCTGGGTCGCGCCGCCTCCAGCCCCAGGGTCTGCGGCTTGTGGCGAAGGGCCCGAAGGGCTCGGACGGCAACCGCGACCACCAGGACCAGGGCAAGCGCCGCCACCAGCCACGCGAGCCAGATCTGCGCACCCGGGCCGAGGGCGTGGACGAGCGGACGGGCGACTCCGCCCAGCCACTCCGCGATTCTGTGCGCCAGCAGGTCCGCGTACTCGGACCAATCCAGCGACGGCGCCCCGGTGGATGCACCGCTGTCTCTGAACGCGTCCGCGAGCGTCTTCGGGTCGGCGGCAAGCCACTCGAACGAGGGCCGGGCGACGTCAGGCATTCCGGCCGGCGTCCAGGGCGTCGATGGCGGAATCGAGGTCCTTCGCTTCCTGACGTCCACGGATGTCGAAGTACACGACCGCGGTTCCGAGATTCCCGAGCAGCGTCATTGCCGCCTGGATGAAACTCGTCACGATGCTCGTGGGGACCTGCAGCCACTGAACGAAAGAAGAGAATTGGCCATCCCTCCGTCCGTCGGCGATGCTCCTGGCCGTTTCGACGGCCACCGCCACGATGAGCGGCAGCTGGGCGAGGCCCATGAGGAGATAGGTGGTCGCGAGCGTGACCACGAAGATCAGGAAGATCCGGAAGCGCGGATCGTTGCCGAGACCTCCCGCCGGGTTGAAGCGGGACAGTTCGTGACTTCGTGACAGCGCCGCGGAGTGCGCGAAGGTGGGTTCTTCGAACACGACCGGCAGAGCCATCGCCCAGACCAGCCCGAAGTACATGCCGGGGAGCAGGCAGAAGATGAGTCCCACGCCCACCCCCAACCCCTGCAGCATGAGCGTTCCCCACGCGCGGAACCGGAGTCCTGCCCGCCACGAATCCGCGGGCGCGGTCTCCCGGCCCGCCGCGAGCCCCACCGCCATGTGCGCGAGCGCGCCGTAGCCCACAACTCCGATCACTCCGGCCAGAATCAACGCCCCGAAGAAGACCAGTATCAAACCCGGGTTCGTGGCCAGTTGCGTCTGAACCGCGGTCATGGCGGCGCTCAAGAGTCCCGACACCAGGGCGAGCGGCAGCAGGATACTCAGGGCGGGCCGCGCGAACTCGCGCCGAAAAAGCTCCATGGCCCTATTGAAGATCTGGCCGAGCGTGAGCCCCGATGTGATGTTCATGATGCTTCTCCCCTGGCGATCGGACGGAAGGCGACGAGAAGGAAGGAAGCGAGCAGCGCCGCTCCCAGAGCGACCTTGACCTCCGGGTCGACGGTTTCCGAGGGCGAGACGAATCCCTCCACCACGCCTAGGACGAGAAACCACGGCAGGATGCCGACGAGCCCGGTCATCGCGCGTCGCGCCGCCGCGCCGGCCGCGGCCTGGCGTGATCGATCGTGGGGAGCGAGCAGCGCGTGACCCATGGCCAGCCCATGGCCCGCGCTCACCAGGATCAACGTCAGCTCGAGGGGCCCATGAGCCCCGATGAATTCGAAGAGGTCGCCGCTCATGCCGAACCGGGTTGTGGTCGCGAAGACCGCTCCGAGCAGGAAGCCGTTGTTCAGCACCACGAAGATGGAACCGAGGCCAAAAAGGACACCGCCGACCCAGGCGGTTATGGCCACCGACATGTTGTTCGTGGCGATGGCCGAGGACGACACGCTCGCGGGCACCACCCGGGAGATGCTCTCCGTCCACAGTTCTCCCCGCTCGAGATTGGTGATCGCCTCCGGTCCGAGGATCTGCGTTCCGATCGAGGGCTGAATCGTGGAGGCCGAGAACGCCATCGCGATGGAGCAGACGAACAAGACGGCGCACAGGGCCATGTGCGGCGCGTGGGCCCGCATCGCGGCCGGGAAGAGGTCTGCGAAGAAGCGCCGCAAAGAGAAGCGCTCTTTCGGGTCTTCGGCGAAAAGGAGGTGCGTGGCTTCCACGGCGAGAGCCTCCAGCCGCCGGCCGAGAGCGCTCCCGGGAAACCGCGCGCGGGCCAAAGCGTGGTCCTGAAGAATGCGCCGATAGTCCACGGCGAGCGCCTCGAGACCGTCGAAAGTCAGCGACCCGGGTGCGGCGCGCGCGCTACGCAAACGTTCCGCGAAAGAGGACCAGAAGGCCTCCCGCGACTTCGCGAAATGAATGTAGCCCTGAGCCCCTTCATGCATCGGTCACACCCAACTCGTGGCGCAGCCGTTCCACCGGATCGCGCTCGGTTACCGGGCCCAGAAAGCCCGGACTGTCTCTTCCGATGCTATCAAGCAAACGTTCGGCCAGGCCGCGCGCCCGCGCCGGCTCCATCGAGCCGCTCCGGCGCAGGAACTCCTCGGCCACCGCGATCTCCTTCGACCCCCAGTGCTGGGGCACGCGTCGCACGATCGCCTCCTTCGTGTGACCCGCGGTTTCGAGCACCAGGGTCGAGGCGAGACGATCGCCGATGCGCTGCGCCAGGGGGTGCCAGATCATGAAGGGCACGCCCACGGCCATGTCCAGGCTGCGGAAGGCGTTTCTCACCAGGATCGCCCCCTTGGACGCCTGTCCGCCCAGTCGGGTCGTGACTCGCAGGCCGAACACCCGTTTCCCCGGGGTCTGTCCCCCCATCGCGATTTCGAGTCCGACGAAGTACCCGTATTCGAGGACGAAGTAACCGAGGATGAACACCGCGATGAACCACGGTGATCGTGCGCCCGTGCTGATGACGCCCCAGACTCCGAACACCATGATCGCGGTCACGAGGATTCCGAAGATCAGATAGTCCAGCAGGCTCGCGAGGATGCGCAGCGGAAAGGGAGCGATGGGAAGACGCACCTCGACGTTGTCGAGGCCCAGCAGGGTTTCAGGGCGCAGATCCGACAAGGGCGTCAGGCCTTCTCCGGCCAAAGCCAGGCCGCGCCCCGGACGCCGCTCGAGTCGCCGAACTTCGGAGACAGCAATTCGGTGGTGACGCGATCCGAGAACACGTATCGGGACCACTGCGCGGGCACGTCGCGGTAAAGCCGCTCGATACTCGACAGACCGCCGCCCAGGACGATGGCGTCGGGGTCGATCACGTTGATGATGGTCGCAAGGGCGCGCGCGAGCCGGTTCACGTACCGATCGAGGCACGACACCGCCTCTCGCTCGCCCGCCCCGGCGCGACCCACGATCTCCACGGGCTCGGCCGGCTGACCGGTGGCCTGCTTGTAGTCGCGAGCGAGCCCGGGTCCGGAGAGGAACGTCTCGATGCAGCCGCTGCGCCCGCAGTAGCAGCTCTCGCCCGGCCATTCGCCGCTTTCCGGCCAGGGCATGGGGTTGTGCCCCCACTCTCCGCCCACCGCGTTCCGGCCATGCAGGATGCGCCCCCGCACCACCACGCCTCCGCCCGTCCCGGTTCCGAGGATGACGCCGAACACGCATTCGCGTCCCGCGGCCGCGCCGTCGCTCGCCTCCGAGAGCGCGAAGCAGTTCGCGTCGTTTTCAATTCGGAGCGGACGGCCGAGGGCGGCCAGAAGATCGCGGTCGAGGGGCCGGCCGTTCAAGCACACCGAGTTCGCATTCTTCACGAGGCCGGTCGCGGGGGAGATGATCCCCGGCATGCCCATTCCGATCGAAGCGCCCACGCCGGTCTCGCTCTCGAGGCGGCGCACCAGGTCGACGATGGCTCGCACCGTGCCGTCGTAGTCCCCCTGGGGTGTGGGCACGCGACGCCGCGCCGTGATGACGCCCGCGGCATCGAGCACGACGCCTTCGATCTTGGTTCCGCCGAGGTCGATGCCGAGTCTCAAGCGCTACACCTTGATGTGGATCTGGCGCCGGTCGAGCCACCACAAGACGGCGTACCAGCCCGCCACGTTGGCGAGGGCGAAGGCGAGGGAAGCGTTAAACGGAGTCAGCCAGGACGACAAGAGAGTCTTGTAGATGAAGACCTGGGATGAGACCGAACTCTCGCCGAGAGGGAGCTTGATGATGGCCATGGTCTTGGCCAGGAGCCCCGAGGCCACGAAGACCACGATGGCGTTGACGCCGTAGATCACCATGGGTTTCATGGGGCTCTTGAAACCCCTCACGTCGGCGATCCAGTAGAAGCCCGCCAGCAGGAGCGAGGCGAGACCGGCGGTGAAGAGAACGTAGGAGGACGTCCACAGACTCTTGTTGATGGGGAAGACGGTATCCCACGCGATTCCCGAGACGCAAAGGATGAAGCCCGAGATCACCAGCCGCCGGATGATTTCAGTCGCCGCGAGACCCGCCCGGAAGAGCGAACCGGCGAGATAGCCGAGGAGCGTCGTGCCCACCGCGGGGACCGAAGAGAGGAGGCCCTCCGGATCCCAGGTCTTCGAGGTGACCCACAGGTGCGGTCCGAAGATCAGACGGTCGAGCCAGGCTCCGAGATTCGTTTCCGGCTCGAGGTTCGGCGCGATGCCGCCGGGCACGGGAACCACGGTCATCAGGAACCAGTAGCCAAGGCAGCAAGCCGCGGCGATCGCCGCCACCCCGCGCAGACTGAAGTGCTTCTTGACCAGGAATGCGACGAAGTAGCACAGGGCGATCCTGGGCAGAACGCCGGGAATCCGCACAGTGAAGATGTTGAACCGCGGATAGAAGGCCATGAAGAAGCCGAGGCCGAAGATCTTCAGGGCACGGATGGCTGCGGCCTTCGTGGTGTCGCGGGTGGAGAAGGCGAGCGAAGCCCCCACGATGAACAGGAAGAAGGGAAAGATGAGGTCGGTGGGCGTCCAGCCGTTCCACGGCGCGTGCTCGAGGGGCCAGTAGATGTGGCCCCAGTCGCCCGGGTTGTTCACCAGAATCATGGCCGCGACCGTGGCCCCGCGGAACGCATCGACCGACACCAGCCGTTCGCGAGTCATCGTGGTGTACGGCATCCTACAAGCGGATGAGGCGGTCCTTCAGGCTGGGGTAGTCGGGCTCCAGGATTTCGCTCGCAGCCGGGCGCGCGAGCATGGCTCGAAGCGCGGGCGGGGGCTCGACCTCATGACCGACCAGCGGTTCCACCACGTCCTCGAACTTGGAAGGATGAGCGGTGGCCACGACACAGAAGTCATCCTTCGATCCGCCCCGCCGCTCGTGCTCGAGCATCTCGATCCCGCAGGCGGTGTGAGGGCAGAAGACCTTGCCGTAGTCCGCTTCGCCCGACTTGATGCGCGCGCGGATGGTCTCGTCATCGACCGACAGAGCGCTCAAAGCGGCGTGGAGCGCGGGGTCCTTCGCCATCATGAAGCGCAGGCGCGCCACGTTCGAGGGGTCGCCCACATCCATGGCGTTCGCGAGGGTGGCGACACTCGGCCGGGCATGATATTCGCCGGTCTCCACGAACTCCGGCACCGTCCGGTTTCGGTTCGTCGCGAACAGCACGCGGTGGATGGGCAGGCCCGCCCCCTTCGCGATGAGGGCGGCCACCGCGTTGCCGAGGTTCCCGGTCGGCACGATGAAGGAAAGGGACCGGCCGGTGGCGCGATGATGAAGCAGCGAGGCGAAGGCGTAGTACGTCGCCTGCGGCAGCAGACGACCCAGGCTGATGCTGTTCGCGGAGGAGAGAGGCACCCTCGCGCGCAGATCGGAATCCGAGAAGGCCTGCTTCGCGAGGGCCTGACACTGATCGAAGCCCGCGGGCACGCGCAGGGCGAGGACGTTGTCGCCGAAGCAACCGAGTTGATGGGCCTGTCGCTTCGAAACCCGGCCGTCCGGGTAGAGGATGACCACGCGAAAGCCCGGCATGCGATGAAACGCGGCGGCCACCGCTGACCCGGTGTCTCCCGAAGTCGCGACCAGAATGGTGAGAGGCGTCTCGCCCGCCTCCGTTCCGCGGAGCCGGCCCAGCGTGTTCGCGAGGAAGCGTGCGCCGTAGTCCTTGAAGGCCGCCGTTGGACCGTGAAACAGCTCGAGGAGGTACGAGCTCTCCGCAAGGGAAACGAGGGGCGTCTCGATGTCGAGACTCAGATCGCAGATGAGTCTCAGATCGTCGTGCAGGATATCGCCTTCGAAGAAAGGTCTCAGGAAGACCCGGGCCACCTGAGGGAGGGTGGTGCACGCATCGAACCGGCGGAACGGCGAAGCTTCGATCCGATCGGGAAAGTACAGGCCGCCGTCCGGAGCCAGGCCCGCGAGGAGCGCGGTCGAAAGACCCGCCGGGTCCGCGCGTCCGTTGGTGCTGATGAACTTCATGCGATCACCGAGGCCTTCGGCCCGTCGACCGGAGAAATGTAGACGTCGGAGTCGAAGCCCGCGCGACCGAAGGCCCTCTGCATCGACGGCGCCGAGCGTTCGGCGGTTCCCCGGTCCGCGAACCAGGCGAACACACTCGGGCCCCCGCCCGAGATCGAAGCGCCGAGGGCGCCCTCATCCATCGCAGCGTCCTTGACACCCTTGAAGCCGGGGATGAGATGCGCGCGACGCGGTTCCACCAGGACGTCCCTCAGACCGGCCCGGAGCGAATCGGGATTTCCGGTGAAGAGGCCCACCAGCATCTGCGCGAGTCCGGCGCTTTGGGGCACGAAGTCCGAGATCGCGTAGGGCATCACGAGGGCTTCGCGCGCCGTTCGTGTTTCGAGCACGAGATGCGGATGGACGACGACGCACGTGAGGCCTTTGGGCACGGGCAGCCGGATGAGACGATCCTCGGTCGCGAGCGCGAGTCCTCCGATCAGCATCGGGCCCACGTTGTCGCCATGGCGGCCGCCGCTCGCCGCCGCCTCGCCTTCGAGGGCGAATGGATAGAGCTCGGACGCGCGCAGGGGCGTCTCGAGCAGCGCGTTCGCGGCGACGAGAGCCGCGACCGCCGAGGCCGCGGATCCTCCCATTCCCGAGCCGAGCGGAATCCCCTTCACCACGTCGACTTCGAACCCGAAAGGAAGCCGATGCGCGATCCGGAGCGCGTCGAGAGCCCGCAGCGCCGTGTTCTGTGCGACCTCAGGAGGAAGTTCCGTGAGGACGCCGGTCACCGATCGCAGTCGCACTTCACCGTCCTCGATCCGCTCCACGCGAACACGGTCCTTCGGACCCTCGAGGGTGTGGCCGAGGACATCGAAGCCGGTGGCGACGTTGCCGACCGAAGACGGGGCTTCGGCGGTCGCGATGAGAGCGGGATCGGGCACGGGAGGTCCATTCTCCCATTGCGGGTCCGCGCCCAGAACCTTGTGCTAGCTTCTGGCTCGATGCACGACACGTTCGATCCGAACGCACCCGCGAGTGCGGAGGGCATTTTCGGCCTCCCCGACAAGCCCGAGGACTCCCGCGTCGTTCTCATTCCAGTGCCGTGGGAAGCCACGGTCTCCTATGGCTCGGGCACCGGAGACGGCCCGTCCGCCATCCTTCGCGCGAGCCGTCAGGTCGATCTTCTCGATCGCGACACCGGCAAGCCCTATGAATCCGGGATCGCCATGCTGCCGATCTCGGAGACCGTTCACGCCTGGAGTGAAGAGGCGAAGGCCCTGGCCGCGACCATCATCGAAAAGGGCGGGACGCACGGCGACCCGGAGCTCGAGGCGAACCTGGAGCGGGTCAACCATCTCGGGCGTCTCCTGAACGGCTGGGTGGCGAACGAAACCCGGGCCTGGCTCGAATGCGACAAGATCGTGGGCATCGTCGGCGGCGATCACTCGGTGCCCCTGGGCGCCATCGCCGCGATCGCCGACAGGAATCCGGGCCTCGGCATTCTCCACATCGACGCCCACGCGGATCTGCGCGTCGCTTACGAGGGTTTCACCTTCTCCCATGCCTCCATCATGGACAACGTGATCCGCGAGATTCCCACCGTCGCGAAGCTCGTCCAGGTGGGAGTCCGCGATTACTGCGAGCAGGAAGACAACGCGATCAGGGACAGCGCCGGGAGGATCCGGACGTTCTTCGAATCCGACGTAAGGCGCGAGCTTCTCGACGCGGGCTCGTGGCGGCGGGTCTGCAACCGGATCGTGGCCGAGCTTCCCGAGACCAACTACATTTCGTTCGACATCGACGGCCTCGATCCGACGCTGTGCCCGAACACCGGCACCCCCGTCCCCGGCGGCCTCTCCTTCGCCGAGATGGTGGTGCTGCTGCGCACTCTCGTTGACAGCGGCCGCAGGATCGTGGGCTTCGACCTCGTCGAAGTGGCGCCCGATCCCACCGGCGCCTCGGAGTGGGACGGCAACGTCGCGGCCCGCGTGCTCTACAAGATGATCGGCCTTGCCCTGATGTCGAACCGAGGCTTCCCCCGCGCGGCCTAGCCCTTCGGCTTCTCCTCGGTATCGACGCTGAACCGTCGATAGTTCGAGTAAGTCGTGGTGCTGCGGATCCGGAAAGTCTTGAAGAGGAAGGCGCGGCCGGTGGCGAGGGTCACCACCTTCCTCGGCAGCCACACCTTACCGTCGATCGCGGCGTACTCCATGAGCAGTTCGAAGCTTCCGACCTTCACCCCGGTGGCTACACTCGCTTTCTGTCCGGGCGTGTTCCGGGCCTCGAGCTTCGCTACCCTCAGATCCGCTTCGTCTATGTGCAGCCGACCGGTGAGGATCCGTGTGACCGCGTCCGCGGCCCGGTCTCCCCGCCTTTTCGGCGCCGCTTCTTTCCGCGGCTCGAAATCGAAGACGAGCGTGGGCCGTCCCTCACGCTCCTCCCGGGCCACCGTCTTGAAGTCGAACGAGTCGAGGAGGGTGGCGAGCCTGAGTCCGGGTTGCTCGCTCACCGTCCGTCCCTCCGCGATGGCCCTCGCCTGCGCCTCCGCCCGCCGATCGACCTCCGCCTGCTCGGCGGCCCCGAGGGGCACGCCGTTCCGCGAGATCAGCCGTTTCACCGGCCGGGTTTTGACGAAGTACACCTCGTAGCGCCGCGTCTCGCGCGAGGTTGCGATGCCGTCCTTGTCGAGATGCTCCCGGGACTCCTCGAGGTCGTACGAGTAGTCGTTGATCAGCGTGTCCTGCGGACGGGCGCCGCCGATCGCGCTCCGGACGTACGCGTTCCCTTCGGGAAGGGCCTCCTGCGGGAAGGCCCGAGGGGAGAAGGCGAGCGACCAGACCGCGACCGCCGCGATCCGGGCCGGACTCAAGAGCGGCTTCTCTGGATCCGGGTCGCGATCGCCTCTTCGACCTCGCTCGTGGAAGCGCTGCCTCCGAGATCGCGCGGCATGTGCCTGCCTTCCTTGAGGACGGCGGCAACCGCGGCGCGCACGCGGTTTCCGGCTTCGAGCTCGCCGATGTGGTCGAGGAGCATCGCGCCGGAGAGGATCACCGCGATGGGGTTCGCGATGTTCTTCCCCGCGATGTCGGGAGCGCTCCCGTGAACGGCCTCGAAGGTGGCGCCTTTCTCGCCGATGTTGGCGCCGGGGGCGAGTCCGAGGCCGCCCACGAGGCCCGCGCAGAGGTCGGAGACGATGTCGCCGTACAGATTCTCTAGCAGCAGCATGTCGAAGCGGGTGGGGTCGAGGACGAGCTGCATGCAGCAGTTGTCCACGATGATGTCGTCATACTTGATGTCGGGGAAGTCGGCCGCGACCTTGGCGCAGCAGTCGAGGAACAGTCCATCCGAGAGCTTCATGATGTTGGCCTTGTGCACGGCGGTGATCCGCTTGCGGCCGTGGGTGCGCGCGTAGTTGAAGGCGAACTTCGCGATTCGGGTCGAAGCCTTCTCCGTGATGACCTTGATGGACTCGACCACCCCCGGCACCACCACGTGCTCGAGGCCGGAGTAGAGGTCCTCGGTGTTCTCCCGGATGATGACCATGTCCACGTGGTCGTACCGGCTCTTGACTCCGGGCAGGGTCTTGATCGGGCGCACGTTGGCGTACAGGTCGAGCGTCTTGCGCAGGGCCACGTTGATGGAGGCATGGCCCCCCCCGATCGGTGTGGTGGTGGGTCCTTTCAGGGCCAGGCCGGTCTTGCGGATCGAGTCGAGCGTTTTCTGGGGAAGAGGCGTGCCCTCCATGGCGATGGCCATGGCCCCCGCCATCTGGGTCTCCCACTTGATGACGACGCCGGTCGCCTCGATCACACGGACGGTGGCCGCCACCACCTCGGGGCCGATTCCATCGCCCGCGATCAACGTCCCTTTTCGAACTGCGCTCATTACGTTCCCCCGTTCTGGTGCTTCTTGAGTATCTCGATGACGGCCTCTGGCGTTTCCGCGACCTGCAGGATCTTCGCCTCCTGCGCCCCCACTTTCCCACGCGCGACCAGTGAGTTCTGAATCCAGTCGAGAAGGCCCTGCCAGTGCGCCCGGTCCCCGGCCAGAATGATGGGGAAGGGCTCGATCTTCTTGGTCTGCACGAGGGTCACCGCCTCGAAGAGCTCATCGAGCGTTCCGAAGCCTCCCGGCATCACCACGAAGGCGCGCGCGAACTTGACGAACATCACCTTGCGCACGAAGAAGTACTTGAAGGAGATCGTGTGGGTCAGGTAGGGGTTGGGCTTTTCTTCGCGGGGGAGGAGGATGCAAAGGCCGACCGACCGTCCTTCCGCCTCGAAGGCCCCCCGGTTCGCCGCCTCCATGTCTCCCGGCCCCCCGCCCGTGATGACGTCGTATCCCGCCTTGGCGAGGGCGTAGCCCATGGCGCGGGCATCCTCGTAGTCCTGGGTTCCAGGCTTCGACCGGGCTGACCCGAACACCGTGACGCCTCGCTCGATGCCCTGGAGTTCGTCGAACCCCTCGACGAACTCCGACATGATCTTGAACATCCGCCAGGCGTCTTTGCCGGAAAAGTCGATCCCGGAAAACCCTATGCCTTCTGCCATGGCTTCATTATCCCTTGTCTTTCGCGGGAACCTTTCCCGAATCCCGGGCGTTAGAAAGGTCAGGAACCACCGGACTCAGGAGAAACATCCAATGCTTCAACGACTTGCGATCACCGCGGCCCTGGCCTTCACCACCGTCGGGTGCCTGGTCAATGTCAGCCACGTCTCAAACCCCGACCGCTATTTCGACGAGGCGAGGCGCAGCGCGAACTCGGTGGCCGGCCAGCAGGGGCCGGCGAGGGAGCTGCGGGTCCTCGTGTACGACGCCGACGAACGGAAGCTGGTTCGGGTCGAGGTGCCTCTCTCCCTCGTCCGCCGGCTGGCAGACAACCAGGATTTCGACGATCACGACTTCTGCCACTCCGGGAGCCGGGGCTGTTCCGAGGCGCGCCGCAAGCTCCGGAAGTTCCGGGGCCGGGACCTTGAAAAGCTCCCGCTCGGCCCGCTCGTCGAAGTCACCGAGGATGATGGCGAACGTGTCTTTGTCTATTTGCGCTGAGGTCATCGAAGATCCCATCTTGTGGACCGGTGGAACGGAGTCGCCGATACCGATCTGCTCGCCCGACTGCGGGGAGGAGATGACGACGCCCTGTCCCCGCTCATGGTCCGGCACGAGCGACGGCTCTATGGGATCGCGTACGGGTATTTGCGAAACTCCGAGGATGCGCTCGAGGTCGTCCAGGATGCCTTCGTCAAACTGTTCCAGCAGTCGGAACGGATCGACGCGCGCGCGGAAGTCGGCGCCTGGCTCACCCGGGTGGCCATCAACGCGGCCATCGACCGCTACCGGCAGAAGAAACGCCGGGGCAGCCGCGAGGTCGGTGTGGAGGCCGAGGACCTTCAGCACGTTCCCGCCCGGCACGAACGGGACGCTCTCGACAACCTTCACAATGACGAATCCAGGCGCGCCCTGGAGCGGGCGCTTCTTTCCCTCAACGAAAGGCAGCGCGCGGTCGTGACCCTGCGGCATTTCTCCGACCTCTCCCTCGACGAGATCGCCTCGACGCTCGGCGTGCGCCTGGGGACGGTGAAGAGCTCGCTCAATCGCGCCCTTGCCAGGATGAAGACCGCACTGGGGGAGGCGCGCGCATGACTCTCTTCCACTTCAGGTATCGGCGGCGCCTCGGCTTGCTCGCGTCGTCCGCACTCGACCTACGCGAGACGGAGGCGATGTCCAGGCACGTGGCGGAGTGCGCCTCCTGCCGGACCGAGCTCGCCCGGCTCTCGCGGGTCGTCGAGGCGTTCAGGGCGGACGCGGCCCTGGATCGCCCCCTGCCCATTTCCTCCGAAGCGCTCCGCACCCGCGTCCTCGCCCGCATCCGCGCCTCCTCTCCCGAGCCGGCGGCGCCGCGGACATGGAGCCTGGCGCCCGCGATGGCCGCCCTCGGCGTTGCGGGAGCCTTCGTCCTCGCGGGCGTCCTCGCCACAAGGGCGCCTGCTCCTGCGCCCGGCCCGGGGCCCGGCCCCCTCCTTGCCTCCGCCGACACCGCGCTCAACGACGCCGCGTTCTACGAGCGTCTGGAGAAGACCCACACCCGCGCGAACGCCGCCCGCTACCTCGCGGAAGCCCAGGACGTCCTGATCCAGGTCCGGGCCGCCGCGGACTGTCCGGATTCGCCCAGGGACAGCGTCGACGTTACGGTGGAAGCTCAGACGAGCCGCTCTCTTCTCAAGCGCCGCGCGGCCCTCGTCTCGGGCTCGCGGGGCACGCTCGTGGCCGCGCAGGGCGTCATGGAGGAAGTGGAAGGCGTGCTTCAGCAGGTGGCCGAGCTTCCGAAGTGCACGCGGCGTCAGGACGTCGACGCGATCGCCCGCACCGTGGAGCGCCGGAATCTGCTCATGAAGATCGATCTCGTCGCTCAGGAGCTCGTCGCCCCATGAATCTCATAGCCATAGCCCTTCTCGCGCTCTCCACGCTTTCGTTCCCCCTTTCCGCGGCGGTGGAGACCGATCTCACGGAGGCCAAGGCGCTGTTCTTCGATCGCAAATACGAGGAGTCGCGCGCGAAGTGGGCGGCGATCGCCGCCTCCAGGGGGCCGGCCGCGGAGACCGCCACCTACTGGATCGCCCGCTGCAGCGAGTCCCTCGGCGAAAGTGAACGCGCGTTCCGCGAGTACGGGACCTTTCTGGATCTGCCGCCCACAGACTCCCGCCTCGCCGAGGAGGCCGAGATCTCGCGCATCGGCCTCGCCGCCAAGCTGACGCGCGCGGGCAAGCCCGCCTTCCTTACCGCGGTCGTCCGGTCGCTGGGCGACGATCGCGCCCCGGTGCGCTACTTCGGGGCCCTGCAGATGGGTTCGCTTCCGAATCTCGCCGATGCGCGGAAGGCCACGAATGTCCTCAAGGAGATCGTGACGGCGTCCAAAGACCCGGACCTCGTTGAGCGCGCCAAGCTCCAGCTCCTGAGGATCGAGCCGAAGAGCATCACCGAGGCGCCCCCCGTCCGCGCGGACCGGCCGGCTCCGTCCCCCCCGCGCGCGGTCAAGGGCTCGGCGACGGAACGGGAACCCACGGGCACCGCGCGGCTCCTCCGGATCAGGATCACCAAGGGCGGCAAACAGACGGTGGCGGTGACCGTGCCCTTCTCGCTCGCCGAGTTCGTCTTCAACTCTCTGCCCGACGCCACCAAGCGGGGACTCGAGCTCAAGGGCTACGACTCGGACGGCTTCTGGAAGCGCCTGCGCACCCTCAACATTCGCGACGTCGTCTCCATCGTCGGCGAGGACGGCGAGACCATCGAGATCTGGGTGGAATAGACGCGGGCTCGCGGAAGGTAAGATCGGGGCTCGCCTATGCACCCTGATCTTGAGACGCTTGTGGATCTCCACCATGCCGACGTGGAGTTGAGACGTTTCGACAGCGAGCTTGCCGCCTTGCCCCAGAAGAAGGCGGCGATCGAGGCGCAGATCGTGGCCGACCGCGCGGCCCTCGACGCGGCCAAAGCGGCGCTCGACGGTCTCGCCAAGGACCGGAAGCGGCTGGAGCTCGAGGTGCAGGATTTCGAGGCCAAACGGTCGAAGTACAAGGGGCAGCTCGGCGAGGTCAAGACCAACAAGGAGTACACCGCTCTCCTCCACGAGATCGAGAACGTGGAGCGCGAGATCCGCTCCCGCGAGGATTCGATCCTCGAAGCCATGGAGAAAGTCGAGGGCGGGCAGGCCAAGGTCAAAGCCGAGGACGCCGCCTTCAAAGGCCTCGAGGCGCAGAGGCGCGACGAGATCAAGGCCATCGAGGCCCGGATCAGGGAGTGCGAAGGCGGCCGGGCCGCGGTCGCGGCCACCCGCGAGAAGAAGGCCGCGGTCCTCAGGCCCGATCTTCTCACCGAGTACTCGCGGATCCTGGCCCGGCGGGGAACCGCTCTGGCCGAGGCGAAGGATGGGGCCTGCACCATGTGTCACGTCAAGCTCCGCGCCCAGGTCTTCGTGGACGTCAAACGCAACGACGCCATCATCACCTGTTCCTCGTGCTCCCGGATCATGTTCTTCAACGCTCCCCCGCCGCAGGGGGCCGTTGAAGCTCCCCTTCCTCACTAGGTCACTGGTGAGCGCCGCGCAACCGCCCGAACTGGTCATCCACATCGACGGCGGCTCGAGGGGAAACCCCGGGCCCTCAGGGTTTGGAGTTCATGCCGTGGATGCCGGGGGCCACGTGGTGGCCGAGCACTTCGGCTTCATCGGACAGGCGACGAACAACGTCGCGGAGTACCAGGCTCTGGTGCACGCCTTCAAGCTCGCGTCCGCCCGCGGCGCCCGCCGGCTGGAGATCCGTTCCGATTCCGAGCTGGTGGTGAAGCAGATGAACGGCGTCTACAAGGTGAAGCACCCCGACATGCTGACCCTGTGGCGGCAGGCATGCGCCCTGAGGCGAGGATTCGAAGCGGCGGAGATCAGGCATGTCCGCCGCGAACAGAACAAGGAAGCGGACGCCCTCGCGAATCGCGCGATGGACCTGCGGGAGTCGCATCTGTCATGACGAAGCTCAAGAGCTACCTGTGCGGTGAATGGCGGGAGGGAACCGGCGAGGGCGAGGCCCTCCTCAATCCGGCGACCGAAGAGATTCTGGCCTACGCCACCGCGGACGGTCTGGATCGGAAAGAAGCGCTCGACTTCGCGCGGCGCCAGGGCGGGCCGGCGCTCAGGGCCCTCAGCTTCAGACAGCGCGCCGAGCTGGTGCAAAGGACGGCGGCCCTCCTCCAGAAGAACCGCGACGAGCTGATCGGCCTCGCCATGACCAACGGCGGCAACACGCGCTCTGACGCCAAGTTCGACGTGGACGGCGCGATCGCGACCCTTCAGGCCTACGCGGAGATGGGCGCCGCTCTCGGTGAGAAGCGCCTCCTCGCCGACGGCGAAGCGATCCAGCTCGGTCGGACGCCTCGGCTCGCCGGTCAGCACGTCCTCACCACCCGTCATGGAGTGGCCGTGCACGTGAACGCTTTCAACTTCCCGGCCTGGGGCCTCGCCGAGAAGGCTGCGGTGGCGCTCCTCGCCGGGATGCCCGTGCTCACGAAGCCGGCCACGAGTTCGGCGCTCGTCGCTCATCGCCTCTTCGAATTGCTGGTGGAAGCCCGGATCTGGCCGGAGGGTTCGCTCTCGCTGCTCATGGGCGGGGCGGGCGACCTGGTGGATCATCTCGAGGGTCAGGATTGCCTCGCTTTCACGGGCGGCGCGTCCACCGCGGCCCTTCTGCGGAACACGCAGGGTGTGGTTACGCGAGGCGCGCGCATCAACGTCGAGGCCGACTCGCTCAACGCCGCCGTCCTCGGTCCCGATGTCGAGGCCGATTCCGAGACGTACGACTTCTTTCTCAAGGACGTCCTGCGCGACATGACCCAGAAGGCCGGGCAGAAGTGCACGGCCATCCGGCGCATTCTGGCGCCCGAGGCCCTGTGCGAACGCTTCCGCGACGACCTCGCCGACCGCCTGGCCCCGGTGGTGGTGGGGAATCCCGCGACCGACGGTGTGCGCATGGGTCCTCTGGCCACCGCGAAGCAAAAGGCCGCGGTCCTCGACGGGCTCTCACTTCTCGCCCGCGACGGGCGTCTCGTCCACTCGCGCCCCGGTCTCAAGCCCGAAGGCGCGCCCGAGGGCCGGGGCTTCTTCGTCTCGCCGAGCCTCCTCGAAGTCGAGCCGGGAGCGGAAGCCCCGAGTGTCCACTCGCACGAGGTCTTCGGCCCCGTCGCCACCATCGTGCCCTATGACGGTTCGGCGGCCCAGGCCGTGGAACTCATCACGCGGGGCGCGGGCGGCCTGGTCTCGTCGATCTACTCCGAGGATGTTCCCTTCGTCACCGACGCGACCCTCGGCCTCGCCCCCTTCCACGGGCGGATCTTCCTGGGCAGCGCGAAGATCGCCGAACTCTCGCCCGGCCCCGGCACCGTCCTGCCCCAGCTCGTCCACGGAGGCCCGGGACGCGCAGGCAATGGAGAAGAGCTTGGCGGCGAACGAGGCCTCGCCTTCTACATGCAGCGCACCGCCATCGAGGGCTCGCGGCCGGTGATCGACCGCATTCTCAAGCAGGGAGGCGCCTAGATGACCGATCTCTTTGTGAAGGACCTCGACGGCAGGGATACGACCCTCGAACAGATCGCGAAGAGAAAGCCGACGCTCTTCATCTTCGTGCGTCACTTCGGTTGAATCTTCTGCCGCGAGCAGGCGGTGCAGGTGCATCGCGAACGGGAAGCATTCGGAAAGCTCGGCGTCCAGGCGGTGGTGGTGGGTCACTCGAACCCGCGCTACGCGAAGGCCTTCGTCGAAGAGACGAAGATCGAGCTGCCGGTCTATGTTGACGAGAAGCGGGTCGTCTACAAGGCGCTCGAGTTCAAGCGTCCTCTCCTCGCCTTTCTGACCCCGAAGGTCTTCAAGCGCGCGGCCGAGGCCCGCAAGGAGGGCTTCAGCCAGCCCGGCGTCTGGGGCGACGCGTTTCAACTTGGCGGTGTCGTGCTCCTGATGCCGGACGGCTCGATGCCGTACAGGTACTCGAGCCAGTTCCCCGGTGACCACCCGAAGATAGAAGACCTCAAGGCCGAGGTGAAGAAGGCGCTCGCCTAGACGAGATTGTCGATCTTCATGCGGTCGCTCGCGCGGCGATCGCGGACGACTTCGCCCGTGGCCTCGGTGGTGTACCGGTGGGCGTCGGTTTCGAGGGTGAGGACGGTGACCGGCTTCCTCTTGCCCCTCAGGTTCAGGATGCCGACCGACCGGAGGCCCAGGGATTCTGGATCGCGGTCGCCGACGAGGCCGCTGTCGAGGAGCGCCGAGCCCGGCATGGCCCGGTGCTCGAGACGCGACGCGGTGTTCACGGTGTCCCCGAGGAGCGTCCGATCCTGCTGGTAGAACGGCCCCACCGAGGTGACGATGGTGGGGCCCCAGGCGACGCCTACGCGAAGCTCGATGGGGTCGACATCGTGCGTGCGCAGCTGGGCCGCGATCTTCGACCGCGCTTCGAGTATGTCCACGGTGGCGGCGATCGCATCGAGGCCGTCGGGGAAGAAACCCATGATGCCGTCCCCGATGTACTTGACGATTTCTCCGCCGTGCTGGTAGCAGATCGAGGCCACCACGGTGCAATAGACGTTGAGCATGGCCACGATCTGTCCGGGCTTGAGTAGCTCGGATGCGTTGGTGAAGCCGCAGATGTCCACGAACATGACCGCGCGGTCGACCACTTCCTCGATTCCCTGGGGACCCTCCGGCCCGTGCTTGTCGATGGTGTCCCAGGTGGAGGGGGGGACGTAGCGGCGCAGGACTTCCTGGATGCGCACGTTCTCCTCGTGGATCGCTTCGAGCTGGTTGTAGGAAGTCTGGACCTCGGCGCTCTTCCGCGCCAGTTCCTTCTCGTAGTCGAGCCGCCGGATGAGCAGGCCCATCTGGTCGCACAGGGTCAGGAACGCCGCCTCGTCGGGCTCCTCGATCGCCTCGCGGATGTCGTCCTCGATGATGAAGTAGCCCCGGAAATCCGGGCCGGAGAAGACGGGGATGGCGCAGGAGAAGCGAGGGGCGTGCCCCAGGATGAAACTCTGCCTCGGCAGGTGCAGGGCCTCGCCGGGCTTGGCTGTCTCCATCTGCAGTTCGAGAACATCCCGCATGAGGCCGGGGCTCCGGGCTCCCTGGAACGAGGGGCAGGCCGCCTCGAGGGTCCAGGCGCCGCCACTGTGGCGTTCCAGAAACGCGGAAAAGGCATACCCCGCGCGGGTCACCGCGGCCGCGGTCATCACGGAGCGCGCGGCTCCAAGGTCGGCGCGTTCGAGGGCCAGATGAACGACATCTCGCACCATCTCGAGCCTCGATCGCAGTCGGGCTTCGGCGTCGTAGCGGTCCCGGTTCTCGAGAACGGAGGCCACATAGCCGGAGAGGAGCGACAGGAGACGCATGCTGTCTTCCGACGGCCGCTGCGCGTCGTCCGGATCCTCGAACAGGATGTATCCCCACAGCCGGTGGGGCGAGCGGATTTCCACGAGACCGTGATCCCCCGGCTCCGGCTCGCGGCGCCGTGCGCGGGCTTCCGAGTAGGGGTAGGCTGGCGGCTCGTTGGAGACGATGCGCGAGCCGGGAACCCACGAGGCGAGATCGAGCTTGTAGCCCCGGTCGAAGGCCTTGAACAGCTCCGCGGTCGGCACCCGGTCCGGGAGGTCTTTCGGGCCATGGACGGCCGCGCGGAAAGCCAGACGCGGATCCGCCTCGGTGATGTAGATGGCCGATCGGCGGAAAGGCGTGATCTCCGCGACCGCGCGCACGAACCGGCTCAGCAGTTCCTTGGAGTCGCCGCCCACCTTGAGGTTGCGGGACACCTCGAGCAGAGCCACCGCGCGGCGGCGCATCCGCCGTCTCTCCCGCCCGAGCCTGGTGAGGCGCAGGATGACTTCCTCGAGCTTGGCGAAGTCGATGGGCTTGGGGAGGACATCGTCGATCGCCTCGCGGACGAAGCCGGTCAAAGCGTCGATGTCGAATGCGCCCGAGACCACCAGGATCGGCACGTCGAGGTCGGTCTCCCGGACTCCCTGCACGAAGTCGTGGCCGTTGCCGTCCTCCAGCAGGTAGTCGACGAGCACGAGGTCGAAGGGCGCTTTCGCATAAGCGGCCAGACCATCCCCGATGCCGCCCGCGCACACCGCCTCCCACTGCTTCTTCGTGAAGTGGCGTTCGAGGAGTTTTCGGAAGATCGCGTCGTCATCGACGATGAGAACGCGAGGCTTGGGGGGAGTGGACACCGGAAGGGGATCTTAGACCGGCCGGTAGAATCACCCCGTGGAAATCGACATCGACCCGCGGATCACGCACGCCCCCAAGGTCGAACTCCACCAGCACACCGATGGCTCCATTCCGGTGGAGGTCACCTGGGAGCTGATGCGCCATCACGGGCTCCATCCCGTGGACACCATCGAGGAGATGCGTCGTCGTCTGGAGATCCAGGAGCACGAGGAAGGCACCCTCATGTCCTATCTCGACAAGATGCACTACCCGATGTGGATCACCCAGTTCTACGAGAACATCGCGAGCGTCACCGAGGCCATCGTCGACGACGCCGCGAAGTCCGGGGTCCACACCCTGGAGCTGCGCTATTCCCCGATCATCCACACTTTCGCCGGCCTGACGCCGAGGCAGGCCATCCGCGCCGTGCTCTCCGGCATGAACCACGCGAACAAGAGGCATGGCATGAAGCTCGGCCTCATCGTGATCGCCATGCGCCAGCACGGGCCGCACATCGCCAAGATCCTCGCCCGGTCCGCCATCTCCGAAGCCCAGCACCTTCATGCCCGCACCGGCGTCGTCGGTTTTGATATCGCCGGCCCCGAGTCGGGGAACCCGCCGCACCTGTTCGCGAGCTCTTACGAGATTGCCCGCCTCGGCCGCCTCGGCCTCACCGCCCATGCAGGTGAAGACGGGCCGCCGCGCTACATCTGGGAGGCGATCGACGGCCTCGGGTGCCAGCGGATCGGCCACGGCTGCTCGGCCGTGCAGGACCCCGCCCTCCTCCGGCGTCTTGCGAAGGACAAGATCCTCGTGGAGTGCTGCATCTCATCGAACCAGCACACCGGCGCGGTGAAGAAGGGCGCGCCCCACCCGATCCGCACCATGCTGGAGCACGGAATCCCGGTTTCCATCTGCTGCGACAACTCCACGGTCTCGCGCACCAATCAGAACATCGAGTGCTTCAAGGCGGCCCAGGAGATCGGCGTCGATGCTCTGCTGCAGGTTCTGAAGGACGCCGAGAAGCACACCTTCATCAAGCCGGAGACAGCTCTCGTGGAGCCGGGGATCGACTGAGGGCGCCCTTTCCTTGAAGCACCTGCTCGTCGCGGCCCTCGCGGGACTTCTTGCCCTGCCGCTCTTTCTGGTGGGCGCGTTCATCGTCATCGCGAGCGGGAGTTCCTCCGCGCTGTGGCTCTTTCCCGTCGTGATCCTGGTCGTGTTCGCGGCCGGCCTCAAATGGCTCCCCGCCGGACCGCCTCCCATCGGACCCGCCATCCGCATCCGCAACGGCATGGGCGCGCTCCTTCTCGGCTGTCTCGCGGGCGCCTTCGCCGCCTTCTTCCTGAACCTCCTGGCTGCGCGGCTTCCCGCCCAGAAGGAGATCGCCGCCGCTCTCGCCGCGCACCGCGCGGATTTCGAGGCGCTTCGGGAGATGGCGACAACGGATGGGATCGAGGCCACGATCGATTTCGGCTCCTCCTTCTCGCGACCCACCGAGCCCGGGATCTTCAAGCGCCCTCGAGAGGCGGGTCTTTCCGACGAGCGGGCGTCGCGCTATCGCGAGCTCATGACCACCGTCGACTGCCCGCGGATCGACGTGTGGCCGGACGGCAGCGTCCATTTCCTCGTGAAGGCCTGGGGCACGGCCTGGAGCGGGTTCCGGGTGGCGATCACCTGGTCGGCCGCCGAGCCTTCGCCACTGCTTCCCACCATTGACGGGTTCCCCGGAACGAGGCCGAAGGGTGGAGCGAATCACGCCTACAGCCGTCTGGATGGCTCCTGGTACGCGTACGTGATCTGGTGAGGGACTGACTAGCGCCCGAAGACCTTCGCCAGTTCGCCGCGGTCCTTCTCGTTGTAGATGAAGCGCCAGGCGAACCACGCCACGCTGCCCGAGAGCAGGACGTGCAAACCGGCCCCGAGCGCCGACGTCCCGACGACCGTCCCCGCGACGAAGGCAGCGAGAGCCACGGCGAAATTGAGCGAGACGCGCCACCAGTCGACCGCGAGTGGGTAGAGGCGCACGGAGACCCGCGCGCCGAGAACCGCCATGAGGGCGTAGCCCGCGACCGTGGCCCAGGCCGAACCCATGATGCCGTAGACGGGGATGAGGATCAGGTTCAGGCCGACGTTGAGCGCGGCGGCGGCGGCGGTGATGAGCGGGTAGTAGCGCGTCTCCTTGGCGATGGTGATGCCGATCGAGGAGAGAAGGAAGAACCCCTGGAACAGAAAGGCCAGAACGATCACCGGCACCACCGGGGCGGCCGCGTGGTATCTGGGATTGGAGGTGACGAAGATCAGCACATCGGGGAGCAACAGAGCGAGCGCGAGCGCGGTCACGGTGAAGAGCACAGCCATCCGCGTGGCGATGAGGGCGATCTCTTCCGCGCCCTTCTCCTTTCGGGCGTTTTCGAAGACGAACGGCTGCCACGCGGGCTCGAACGCGGAGAGGGGGAACTTCATGGCGCCCCCGAAGTTGTTGCCGACGGAGTAGACGCCCACATCGGCGAGGCTCACATACCGCTCCAGGATCCAGCGGTCGGCGAGATTCAGAATCTGAACGAGGACGCTGTGGGGGACCTTTGGAAGGCCGAAGCGCAGCGTCTCCTTGAGAGGCGTCGCATCGAAGCCGGAAGCCACGCGACGACGGAGTTCGAAAAGGAGGAGAAGGGCGAGGAGCAGGCTCGCCGCCGCGTCCGAGATCAAGACCCCGGTGACCCCCTGGCCCATCAGAACCAGGATCACCTTCAACACCGTGTTCGCGAAGTGCCGGATCACCGAGTAGGTGGAGAGAAGGGAGGCCCGCCCTTCGGCGCGGAAGAGGGCGAAGGGCACGAACACGAACGACGATGCCAGGAGGTCGACCGCCACCAGTCTCACCCACAAGACTCCGCCGCCGTGCCCGAAGAGAAGTTCCGAAACCGGCGCGGCAAAGACCCAGATGCCGACGAAAGCGCTCGCGGAGACGCCGGCGGCAAACCAGGCCACGGTGTTCGCGAAGCGCGGCCGCTCCTCGCTCTTGAGGTCGTAGTAGATGCGGAAGAAGCCGGAGTCGAGCCCGAGGCGGACCACGGGCTTCAGGAACGTGGACAGGAGGAACAGCAGGGCCAGCGCCCCGTAGTCTTCGGGCGCCAGGAAGTGGAGGTAGAGGGGGACGAGGAGGAAATCGATCCCCCGGCCCACGACATCGGCGCTGGCGTAGGCGAGGGAAAGCCGCGCGAGGCTCCTGAGCGAATGCGCGGGCCTGTCGGTCAGACCCGACCCTCGTTGGTCACGAAGTGCTCGATGACCCGGTCAAGCACGCCGTCGAGGCTCACCTTGGGCTCATAGCCGATGAGCTTCCTGATCTTGGTGAGGTCGGGAATGCGCCGCGGCATGTCCTCGAAGCCTTCCTCGTAAGCCTGGGCGTAGGGCACGAGGACGATCTCGCTCTTCGACTTCGTCTTCTCCTTGACGAGCCGGGCGAGCTCCATGATCGACACTTCCCGCGAGTCGTTGCCGATGTTGATCACCTGGCCGACCGCCTCCTCGGACTCGGCGAGCCGCAGGAGCGCCCAAACCACATCGGACACATCGGTAAAGCAGCGCCGCTGTTCGCCGTCTCCGTAGACCGTGATGGGGTGTCCCGAGATCGCCTGGCGCACGAAGTTCGGAATGACCATGCCGTAACGCCCGGTCTGGCGCGGACCCACGGTGTTGAAGAGGCGGAAGACCACCACCGGGAGCTTGCGCTCCTTGTGGTAGGCGAGGGCCAGGAATTCGTCGATGGCCTTGCTGCACGCGTAGCTCCAGCGTCCCTTGATGGAAGCGCCCATGACCAGGTCGCCGTCCTCGCGGAAGGGCACGTCGGTGCTCTTGCCGTAGACCTCCGAAGTGGAGGCGATGAGGACCTTCTTGCGCTTCTTGTTGGCGTGGCGAAGCACGATCTCCGTGGCGTGGACGTTCGTCTCGATGGTGCGCACCGGGCTCTCCACGATGAGCTTCACCCCCACCGCGGCGGCGAGGTGGACCACCACGTCCGCGCGGTCGATGAGCTCGGCGGTGAGGCTCTCGTTCATCACCGTGTCGATGGTGTACGAAAAACCCTTGCGCCCCTTGAGGTGCTCGATGTTCTCGATCGATCCGGTGGAGAGGTCGTCCAGGATCTCGACGTCGTGGCCCCCGTCGAGAAACGCCTCCGAGAGGTGCCCTCCGACAAAACCCGCGCCGCCCGTGATGAAGACCTTCATTGCTGTCCTTCCCTGGCCGCGACCATCGCGGACTTTCCATTCGATTCGACCTGTCCCTGGGCCTGTTCGAGAACGATCTCGGCGGCCCGCGCCGCGCCGTATCCGTCCACCAGGGCCCGGCCTCTGCCGCTCATCTCCCGCCGCCGCTCCGGATCGTTCAGAAGCTGCCGCACCGCGTCGAGGATGGCCGTTTCGTCCACGTCAACGCCAAGGCCCAGGTATTCGATGGTCCCGAACCGCGAGAATTCTCGCATGCGGCGATCTTCTCTCGCGTTCTGGGCCAGGACCACGCCGGGGGCGCCGAGAGCCGCGATCTCGTAGACGGACATGCCGCCGGAGCACAACACGAGATCCGCGCCGAGCATGAGGTCCGCCATCTGGGTGTCTACGCCCTTCACGAGGGGCAGATTCTGGCCGAGGGTCCGCTGGAGCGCTTCGAACACGTGCGTGTGAGGAAAGGCCGGTCCCGCGACGGAGAGAACCTCGACGTCCCGGGTGAGCGGAGCCAGCGCCTTCGCCACCTTGAGGGTCAGCCCCTGAGGGTCGGCGCCCCCGAAGGTAAGCAGGATCCGGGCGGGCTTCTCCCGGAACACGCGCTCCCGCCCCTGGAAATGGCGGCGCAGAATAGCGAAGGCGGGTCCGCCGTAGAACCCTTCGGGCGTTTCGCGATCCTCGTTCATGACGGAGATGACGAACTGGGCGTCGCGCGAGACGCGCTCCAGGTCGTCGAGGGTATCGACGAGGTTGATGGTCACGGTTCCGAGGCGCGCGAGCGATCGCAGGTACGTCTCCTCGACGAGCGGCAGGTCGTTGATCACCACCGACGGCGCGAAATCCTGGATGGAGTCGATGAGCACCTCCAGCCCGCCCGACTTGAAGACCCGGACCGGGTAGCCGCTCTTCGACACCGTGGCGATGCCCTCGGCGTGGTCGGCGCTCATGAGAAACGCGATTTCCGCGCGCGAGCTCTCCCGCAGCGCCTCCGCAACCGCGAGCGACCGGTACACGTGGCCCATCCCTCGCACCCGCGAGCCATCCACCCGGAAGAGGATGCGGGGTTCGCGCAGGAGGCGCTCGGCCATCCAGAAGTCCTCGAGATCGTGAACCGCAAAGCCTTCGCGCTTGTCGAGGACAACGAAGCCCACGGCATCGCCGAAACGGGCATCGCGGTCCAGCACATCGCGGGAGATCGCCACGATGGCGCCGTTCTCGAGATACACCGGCTCCTGCTCGTCGCGCCGTCCCGCCCGGTCGAACAGCGGCCGCAGCAGGCCGTCCTCGGCCTTCCAGCGCAGCGACAGGTCGGAAGTCACTGAGACCACCGCCGAGAACCGTCCGGTCGCGATCTTCGCGAGGGCCTCGTCGATGCTGCGCGCGGTCCGGAACGGCGTGGTGGCCTGAAGAACGAGGACCACGTCGAGTCGGGGGTGGTCCTTCTCCGATTCCGTGACCGCGTGCCGGACCACGGGCATGAGGCTCGAAAGATCGCCCGAGAGCTCTTTCGGGCGGAGGAAGGGCACCTCCGCGCCATGGGCGCGCGCGATCTCCGCCACCGTGTCGTCGTCGGTGGAGACGATGATCCGATCGATGCCCTTCGCTTCCCTGGCGGCCCGGATGGTGTGGGCGAGCAGAGGCGCGTCGCCGAGGCGCCTGATGTTGAGATAGGGAACGCGGTCCGACCCGCCGCGGGCCGGGATGACGGCTACGACTCTCAAACCATCTCCCAGGTGAGAGTCGTGTCCTCGGCGATGTCCTGCTTCGCGGTGCGCCCGATCACGAGATCGAAGAAACGGGGCGAGATCCCCGTCCCCGGGCGCTTGTAGGTGAGCATGTCGCGGGTGATGGCCGCGCCCTTCGCGATGGGCTTCGCCGAGGTGACGCTGCGGCGCGCATAGAGGAAGGCTTCCTTCTCCAGAGGCTCGAGGCCTTTGACCTTCCGGCCGAAGGCCCGCTCGATGGTGCGGATGCCGTCCACCATGGCCTTCCCCTCGACCGGGTCGACCGAGAGGTGGTGGTCGGGCGACCCCTGGATCGTCTTGTCGATGGTGTAGTGCTTCTCGATCATGCAGGCGCCCATGGCCACCGCGGCCTGGGGCACGCTGATGCCGAGAGAGTGGTCGGAAAGGCCCACGGGAATTCCCGGGAAGGCCTGCATCATGTGGGTCATCATGCGCAGGTTGATGCCTTCGGCCGGACACGGGTACTTCAAGGTGCAGTGGAGGATGACGACCTCATCGCAGCCGTTCGCGGCCAGGGTTTCGAGCGCTTCGTCGATCTCCGCCAGAGTCGAGGTCCCGGTCGAGAGGATGACCGGCTTCTTCGCCCGGGCCACTCGCTCGAGCAGCGGCTTGCAGGTGAGATCGGCGGAGGCGATCTTGAACACGGGCATGCTGAGGCCGACGAGGAAATCGACAGCCTCGTCGTCGAAGGGAGTCGAGAAGGCGACGATTCCCTGCTTGCGCGCGTAGTCGATGAGCGTCTTGAAGTCGGCGTCGGAGAGCTTGTCGAGCTTCGCGAAGGTGTCCCACTGCGTGCCGTGGGGATCCTGGGGCTCCACCCAGTAGCGCGGGGCCACCCGGGTGGCGATCTTCGACGCGGTGTAGCTCTGGAACTTGATCGCGTCGAAACCGGCCGCGCGGGCGGTATCGACGAGGGCCTTGCCACGGTCGAGCAGGCAGTCGTGGTTGACCCCGGCTTCGGCGATGAGGTAGGCCGGCTCCGAGATTCCGACTTTTCTTCCCGCGATGGTGAACGTGGACTTCATGGAACCTCTGTTGTGGAGGGAAGACCCTCTCAGGAAGCCCCTATTCTAGTGGTCCGGACTCGCGGGCCGTGTCCACGCCTGGCTTCGCCGGCGGGGGACCGTCCCCGCCGGTCGTCTCCTTCGCCAGCCGCGCGGCGCGGGTGAGAAGGTAGTCGCGCTCGGGCAGGTTCGTGGTTCGCGAGGCCGCGAGGCGGTAATGAAGGACGGCGCCCGCGGCTTCTCCCGACTCTTCCAGCAGATGCGCCCTCACCGCGTCGAGCCGATGATGGCCGGCGAGTCTGCCGCCGGCCGCCAGTTCGTCCAGGAGGGCGAGGCCCGCCGCCGGGCCGCTCACCATGGCGGCGGCGACCGCGTGGTTGAGCGCCACCATCGGGTTGTCGGTCATCCTCTTCAACAGGCCGTAAAGCGCCAGAATCTGAGGCCAATCCGTGTCCTCGGCCCGGGCCGCCTCGTCGTGCAGGGCCGCGATCGCGGCCTGAAGCTGATACTCGCCCACCGCCCTCCTGGGCAGCGTCGCGCTGATGAGCGCCACACCTTCCTCGATGGCCCGGCGGTCCCACCGCGAGCGGTCCTGTTCCCTGAGGGGAATCAGCTCTCCGTTCGGCCCGGCGCGGGCGGGGCGCCGGGCATCGGTGAGGAGCATCAGGGCGAGGAGCCCGGCCGCTTCGGCATCTTCGGGGAGCAGCTGGTGGACGAGCCGACTGAGCCGGATGGCCTCGCCCGACAGGTCGGCGCGATGAAGGGAAGTCCCGGCGGTTGTCGTGTAGCCCTCGTTGAAGATGAGATAAAGAACATGAAGGACGGCCCGGACGCGTCGATCTTTCTCCTCCTCCGTGGGCAGCGCAAAGGGTACGCCCGAGGCCTTGATGGTCTGCTTCGCCCGGCTGATGCGCTGGGCCATGGTGGCCTCGGGAACCAGGAAAGCGCCCGCGATCTCCGCGGTGGTGAGCCCGCCCACGGCGCGCAAGGTGAGGGCGATCGCCGAGGCATCGCTCAGCGCGTCGTGGCAGCACAAGAAGAGGAGAACGAGAGCATCCTCCTCGCGCTCCACCGTTTCCTCGTGATCGGGCGGCGCCACGATCTCCGCGTTCTCGGGGACGTGCAGGAAGGCGAGGGTCTCCCGGCGGCGCCGCGAGATCTCTCTCCGAAGGTTGTCGATGCCGCGCCTCGAGGCCACCCGGATCAGCCAGCCGCGCGGGTTGTCCGGCACGCCATTCTTCGGCCACTGCAGAGCCGCCGCAAGGAGCGCTTCCTGGACCGCGTCCTCGGCCGCCGCGAAGTCGCCGAACCGGCGGACGAGCGAGCCGAGAACCCGCGGCGCGAGGTCGCGCAGCAGGCCCTCGATCTCGGTCGGAAGAGCCGGGGCCGTCACTCCGTGGGCGGCGGACCCGCCATCACCTGCCGCACTTCGATCGCCATGTTCAGCGGCGTCCCCCCGGGTCCCGGCGCCGCCGAGGCCTTCGCGGCGATGGCGTACGCCCGCTCGAGGGTCGGGGTATCCACGATCCAGTAACCGGCGAGGAACTCCTTGGCTTCAGGGTACGGCCCGTCCGTGACCACGGGCGCGCCTTTGGCGTCCGCGCGGACGATCCGCGCCTCGTTCGGGCCGGCGAGACCCTCGGCGCCGACCAGTTCTCCATTCGCCGCGAGCTCCTTGCCGAAGCCGATCATGAAGTCGATGTGGGCCTTGATGTCCCGAGGCGGCCAGTTCGCGAGCCCCCAGTCGCCCTTGCCCCGCGGTGCGTGCATCATCAGCATGAATTTCATTGTCTTTGGTTCCTTTCGAGCGCGGCGCCCCGGATGGGCGCCTTCATCGACAGGTCGGAGCGCTCCGCCGGTTCTCGACATTCTTTCAGAAGATTTTTCAGGAAACTCCGAAAGGCTGGTCACACTTCCGGCGTTTCGGTCGTCACCTCCATAACGACCATGAAATCCACCAACGCCGCCTACTGGGCCACCACTTCGATCGTCGCCTTCGTTCTTCTGAGCGGAGGCATGGCGAGCCTTGCTCACCGACCCGAGAACGTCGAAGGCATGGCTCGACTGGGCTATCCCGCTTACCTGCTGACCATCCTCGGGTTCTGGAAAGTGCTCGGAGCCATGGCCCTGCTGGCCCCCCGCTTTCCACGCCTCAAGGAATGGGCCTACGCGGGCGCCTTCTTCGATCTCACCGGCGCCGCCTGGTCCCATGCCGCGTCCGGCGCGGGACCGGCTCACATCTTCTGGCCGCTGTTCTTCGCGCTCGCGGCCCTGGCTTCCTGGGCGCTTCGGCCGCAAGGCCGCATCATCGGCGCCCTCCTTCCGGAACCCGGCCGTACGAGAATCAGCGCGTGATCGATCACTCCTCCCGGGCTGAGGTGTTCGAAGAGCATCGCGCCCACCTGCGCTCGGTGGCCTATCGCATGCTGGGCTCGACGAGCGTCGTCGACGACGCGGTGCAGGAGACCTGGCTCCGCTTCAGCCGATCGGACACGAGCGCCGTCGAGAACCTGCGGGGGTGGCTCACCACCGTGGCGGCTCGCGTGTGTCTGGACATGCTGCGGGCGCGTCGGTCGCGTCGCGAGGATCCGCTCGACGAGGAGCTCTTCGACACCCCGGCCGGCGCCGACCCCGCCGAAGATTTCCGCCAGGAGCGAGATCTCATCCTCGCGGACGCCGTGGGGCAGGCGCTCATCACCGTCCTCGACACCCTGGCCCCCGCCGAGCGCGTCGCTTTCGTCCTTCACGATCTCTTCGACATGTCTTTCGAGGAAATCGCACCCATCGTGGCCCGCACGCCCCTGGCCGCGCGCAAGCTCGCGAGTCGTGCGCGTCAGAGGCTTCGGACCACGACCCCCCCGCCCCAGGAAGACGCCTCGAGAAGGCGCACCGTGGTCGAGGCCTTCCTTTCCGCTTCGCGCGGCGGGGACTTCGCGGCTCTTCTCTCGCTGCTCGATCCCGAGGTCGTCCTCCGCGCCGATTCCATCGCCGTTCGCATGGGGGCGAGCGCCGAAGTTCGGGGAGCACACGCCGTGGCCGAGACCTTCAAAGGCCGTGCTCAGGTTGCGCAGACGGCCCTCCTCGCGGGAACGGTCGGCGCCGCCTGGTCGGCGGGCGGCCAGGTGCGCGTCGCCTTCGCCTTCACCATCATGGACGGCCGGATCACCGCGATCGACCTGCTCGCGGATCCCGAGCGCCTTCAAGCCTTGAACATCACTGTTCTCGCCTGATATCCAGCGCGCGGCCGTCCGCTTGACCGCGGCTGGTCCTCCGGGCGAGTCAGAGCGGCGATCTCGCAGGCCACGCCCACGGCGGAACCGGGATTCGCTATCCTCCGCGGAACATTCTGGCTTCTGCCAGAGGACGTGCTCCCCGGAGGGTAGTCGTAAATCGCGCCCTGGCGCGATCGGTCAAGGGGTTGGCGCTCGCGATCATTCTCGAAAGCGTCCGTTCAGAGGATTCTTCTTTCACGCCGCAATCACGCGGCGCACCCAAGGAGAATCCCCATGAAGAACCCGATCTACACACCGTTCGTCTCCCTCGCCCTGGTCGTCGCACTCGGCCTCTCCACAAGAGCCCAGGCCCAGACCGAACGCGACGCGCCCGCCTCGAAGACCTCGATCGCCGCCGAGACCGACATACTGTCGTACTTCATCTCCGGCTATTCGGGGATCCTGAACGTGAGTCTGGGAAACGGGCTTCAGTTTGCCGGCGGTGTCGGCCGGTACGACGTGCCATCGTTCCTGCTCGAAGGCGATGAGAACTACGACAAGGCCAGATGGAAGGCCACGGCCACTTCGGTCCAGGTGTTCCGCATGACCTACCGCTTCAATGGGCCGCGAAAGAACGGGCCAGCCCTGGGTGCGGTGGTGCTGAATCAGAACTGGACGCTCCGCTCGGAAACCCTGGGCGGAGAGACGAAGTTCAAGCAGATCAACGCGGGCATCACGGGCGGCTACTACCTCCATCTCGGGAAGCACCTCTACCTGTATCCAACCGCGGCCTTCACTTACAACAACGTCTATTCCGGCGCCGCGTCCGTGAAGGGAACGAGCTACGCCGTCGCGAAGTTCGCTCCAAACGCCTCGTTGCACCTGGGCTGGGAGTTCTGAGGTTCCGAGACGACAAATGACAAACTCAACTCTCGCCGGCGTGCTCCTCCTGACCGTTCCCGTCGCGTTCAACTCCGTCTTCTTCATGCTGCAACGGGCCTTCGAGTATCCAGACATCCTCCGCCGGCCGCCGGGCTATGTCCTGGGCCGATTCAAGGAAGGGGGCTCGCGGCTCGTCCGCCTCTGGTACGCCTTCGCGCTTACCGCGGTGCTGTTCATACCCGTGCCGGTCCTCGTCCATGAAGCGTTCGGGGCCGGGGCCCCGGCCTTCCTCGCCGTGGGGACAGTGTTCGGCGTCCTCGCCGGACTCGTCCAGTTCCTCGGCCTGATTCGCTGGTCGTTCCTCGTCCCCACGCTCGCTGAAATCCACACCGCGCCCGGATCGACCCCGGCGGCCCGGGAGGGAGCGGTGGTGACCTTCGAGGCCTTCAACCGCTATGCCGGGGCGGCCATCGGAGAGCACGCGGGCTATCTCTTTACAAGCGTCTGGACCCTCGCGGTGTGCGCGGCCATGATCCGGACGGGCGACATCAGCCCGCTCCTGGGCTGGATTGGTCTCGTGCCCGCGGCCGGCGTGCTCGTGGGCGTTCTCGAGGAGACGGGCGTCAAGGCGGCGGCGGCCGTCAATGCCGTGAGCTACGTCTTGTTGTCCCTCTGGCTTGTCGCTCTTGGGATCGTTCTGCTCTTGCGATAGGACGGCCACGCGACGGCGGGCCGGCCTACTCGGCGCGCAGGGCCTCGATCGGGTCGGTGCGTGTGGCCCGCCAAGCGGGGACGATGGAGGCCGCGGCGGAGGCTGCGAGCAGAAGGATCACGGTCGCACCGAACACCCGTGGCTCCTGGGGCGAGATCTCATAGAGCGCCGACTGCAGGAGACGGGTGAGGCCGAGCGCCGCGGCCGCGCCGACGAAGAGTCCGGCCGCGGGGAAAGCCATGCCCTCTCGGACCACCTGCCGCAGGAGTCGGGCGCTGTCGGCGCCGAGAGCCATCCGGACGCCGAACTCCCGGGTGCGGCTCTGCACGGCGTGGGACAGCACGGCGAAGACGCCGGAGGCCGCGAGAAGGAGGGCTCCCACGCCGAACGCGCCGAAGAGAAGCGCGTCGAAACGATGCCTCGCCCACGAGCCGCTCACCACCTCAGTGAGTGGCCGTACATCGCGAAGCGCCATCTCGGGATCGACCGAGGCCATGGCTTTCCGGATATCCGGCAGGGTGGAGCGGGGATCACCGGTGGTCCGGAGGAAAACCATGCGCGAGGCGTAGGTGAACTGTGTGTAAGGCGTGTAGAAGCTCGCCCGGTTCGGCTGCCGGTCGAGAGGCTCGTAGATGACGTCGGCCACGACGCCCACGATCTCGGCGCTCGTCTCCTGGCTGTTGAAGTTGCCGCCCCCGCTGAACCAGACGCGCCGGCCGATCGGGTCTTCTCCCGGCCAGAAGCGCCGCGCCGCGGTTTCGCTGATGACGGCGACCCGCGGCGCCGTCTCGGTGTCGAGAGGTGTAAACACCCGTCCGCGGCGAATCGGAATTTCCAGGGTGCGGAAATGGTCCGGCCCTATGTAGTGACGGAGCACGCGCGGTTCCTGCCCGGGAAGAGGCGCGGGCCGGCCCTCGATGTAGAGCAGGCTGCGCGCGGTTCCGCTCACCGGCCCGCCGCCGTCGACCGTCGCCGAAAGCACGCCGGGCACCTCAGTGAGCGCGTCCAGAACCCGGGTCACGAAGGCGGGGGCGGCCGCGGGAGGGACTCGCGCCTCGGAGGGAACGATCCAGAATGTGAGCACGTTCGTCTGCTCAACCCCAAGCCCCGCGCCGCGCATGCGCTGGAAGCTCTCGATGAGCAGGCCCGCCCCGACCACGAGCAGCATCGCGAGGGCCGCTTCGAAAGCCACGATGATGCCGCGCGTCGAGGGCCGTCGCAGGGAGAGCCCGCCGCCCGCGATACTTCGCGACCCGCTCTGGATTCCGGAGGACACGTCCATCCGGAAGCTCCCGAGGGCGGGAAGAACGGCGACCAGGAGCGCGGTCATCAGGGTCAGGCCGAGCCCGGCCGCCGCTTCCACGGGGCCGAACCCCGGCGCATCGAAGGGCGCGAGGCTCCCATAGAAGTTGCGTGCGGCCCATGCGTTCGTGGGCGGCGCCAGGGCCGCGCACGCCCAGGCCGCAAGACCCACGCCGAGAAGCCCCCCGGGCAGCGCAAGCAGCAAGCCTTCTTCCGCCACGTCCTTGAAGAGCCGGCCGTTGCTGCTTCCAAGCGCCAGCCGTACCGCCGAGTCCCGCCGCCGGGAGGCGGCACGCCCGAGGAGGAGGTTGATCACGTTGGCGCAGGCGAGCAGGTGCAAGACGCCCACCGCGCCGAGCAGGACCAGGAGGGAGCGGCGCACGGTTCGATCGGAGCGTGCCTCGTTCAGCGTGGTTCCCTTCGCCGTCACCGGCTCGAGGGGCGCCGCCGGATCGCTCGGTAGGGCACGGTTGATGACGGCCCCGAGAGTCGCGAGCTCGGCCTGGGCGCTCGCCGGTCGTACGCCGTCCTTCAGCCGGCCAAAAGCGCTGATGAAGTTTTGGTTCGTGGTGAGGTACTCGGCGTAGGTGAGCTCGGGCGTCAGGGTGGCGGGCACCCACACCTCCGCACGGCCCGACAGGCCGGCGAATCCAGGCGGCATCACGCCGATGACCGTGAGCGGCACGCCATTCAGCCGAATGGTCCGTCCGATGATCGCGCCCTCGCTCGCGAAACGCCGCTCCCACAGCCGGTGGCCTAGAACGGCGACTGGAGCGGGATGCTGCGCGGCGTCTTCGGCCTCGGCAAGTACACGCCCGAGGCTCGCGCGCGCCCGCAGGAGCGGGAAGTAGGAGGCGCTGACTCGCTCCGCTTCCACGAGCTCGGCATTCCCGTCGCCGGACAGCGTCAGGGGGCCAGGCGCATGGCTGGCCACGTCTTCAAAGCTCTTTTGCGACCGGCGGAGCAGCTGAAAGCGCGCGAACGACCACCGCTCGAGCCGCTCCGGCTCTCCCTGCGGGCGGCGTTCGAGGTTCAGCATGAAGAGGCGATCGGCCTCCGGGAAGGGAGGCCGCCGGAAGAGGGCCGCGTTCGTGACCGCGAACGTGGCGGTGAGAGCGGCGACGCCCAGAGCCAGGGTCAGGCTCACGCCGAGGCAAAGGCCTCGGGCCCGAACCAGGGATCGCAAGGTGGCCGAAAGGGACAAAACGGGGCTCCTTCCCGGAGAAATTGCGGCCGATCATAGGTTCCCTGGAATGCTTGCGGCCCGACGAGATCTACCACACCCCGCAGCGCTGCTCCTTGGATCTCACCATGGCCGATCCGTCCGTGCAGGCGAACGCCGCCTGGAAATCGGGCGAATTCGACAGGGGCCCGATCACCCTGTATCTCGCGGTTGCATGCGGATCCGTCTTCGCCATCCGCCGCTGCAACTCGAGGCTCTCGGAAGCGCCGCGGAACTGACCCCAGCTGATGAAGAACTGCTGCTCGGGTGTGAAGCCATCGATCACGGGCGCCGGGTGATCGACCATCCACTTCTTCAGGGCGCGATACGAAAGTCGTATACCCGCGAGATCCCCAAGCGCCTCACCGAGGACCCGCTTGCCGTCGAGGCGCAGGCCGGGTTCGATCTCGTATCCGCCATACTGATCGACGGTGCACTGGCCGATCTTCGCGAACGCGTCGAGATCGGGCTTTGTCCACCAGTTCCGCGGCTGCCCGTTTGCGTCGAAGTCTCTCCCCAGGGCGTCGATCGCATGCGTGATGTCGTGCGCCACGCCGACGCCGATGGCGCCGAAGTTCACGGCGTCCGAGGCGGCGGGGTCGAAGGCGGGAGCCTCGAGGAAGCCGGCGGGCAGGGTCATCACGTTGAGCTGGATGTCGATGGACGCGTCGGGTGACGAGGGAGGCAGCGGCCAGATGGATCGACTCGTCCGCCCGCCGATCCGCTTTCGGCCGAGATCGACGCCGAAGCGGCGGCTGGCGGCCACGTTCGCCCAGAGAGCGTCGCGGCGGATGACGAGGCTCGAGTAGTCGGTCCAGGTGTCGGGATAACCCACCATGACTTCGTAGCCCTCGACCTTCGCGAGAGCCTGCTTCCGTGTGGCTTCGGACATCCACTTCAGCGTGCGAAGGTCGTCTTTCAACACCCCGAGCAGCGAGCGGATCATCGCCTGCACGCGCTCCTTGGCGCCGGTAGGGAAGTGCCGCGCGGCATACGCGCGGCCGAGAGGCTCACCAAGGAGCTCTTCCGTCGATTCCAGGCAGACTCTGGCCCGGGACCTGGGCGCGACAGCGCCGCCGAGGTATCGGTCCCTGAAGGCGAAAGACTCGGAGGCGAAGGGCCGGGAAAGCCACGGAGACGCCGACTCGAGCAGGCGCCAGGTCAGGTATGCCCGCCATGTCTCCACGGGCGTGGCTGCGAGTTCCCGGTTCACTCGCTCGAGAAACGCGGGCTCCGCGACGTTCACGTCGATCCTCGGAAGCGCGGCCTCGGCGAAGTAGCGTTCCCAGTCGAAGCGAGGGGCCAGCCGGCCCAGCTGCGCGAAAGTCATCTTGTGGGCGGTCGCGGCCGGATCGGACGCGGCGTCCGGGGGCAGGCTGGCTTCGGCGAGACGGGTCTCGAGGGCCAGGATCTCTTCCGCCGCTTTCGGGGCGGACATGGCCGTCACGCTGGCAAGGGTCAGAATGGCCGCCACATGGGCGCGGTATTTCTCCCTCGCCTCCGCGAAGGCCGGATCGGGCTTCAGGTAATAGTCGCGGCCCGGCAAGCCGAGGCCCCCGGCTGCGATGTTCACGACGACGCTTTCGGGGTCGCCATAGTCCGAGGCCGGGGTGAGAGCGAACGGCGCCGGAATGGCCAGTTCGTGCAGCCGGCGGATCGCGCGCTGAACCCCGCTCGCGTCCACGATCGACGCGATCTCGGTGAGGAACGGTGCGACCGGCGTCACGCCCAGGGTGTCGAGCGCGGGCTCATCCATGCACGACGCGAATTGATCGCCGAGCTGCTGTTCGACGCTTCCACGGGGCCGATCCGCCTTTGCCGCGAGTTCCGCCAGGAGCTTCTCGAGTCGAAGCCGGTTGGCCTCGCGACCGGCCGCCCTCCGGCTCCAGCGCTCCATTCCTTTCGGGTTGGGGTTCGACGCGCGCCAGGCGCCGTTCGCGAAAGAGTAGAAATCGTTGCAGGGGTCCGCGGTCCGATCGAGATCACCCCGCTCGATGCCCTTCACTCCCGCGCTTTGCGCCCTCGGCGCGGCCGCGGCGGAAGTGAAGGAGAGGAGGGCGACACCGGAAATGAGAGCGATGGCGGCGATGAGCGCCATGTTCCCGGTGGCCCTCGACACATGCCCCCTCCGGTTCATGACGCCCTCCGCGCGGAACGGCTGGTCTCCAGGGCCGTGAGCAGCGCCGCGGTGTCGATCACGGTGGCGAACTCTCCATGCAGGTCCGACAAGGCCATGGCGTGAACCTGCTCGGCCGGATAGGCGACGCCATCGGGGCCCACGCGGTCGAACGCGGCCGTGGCATCGGACACCACCCAGGTCGCAAAGCCCAGGTTCGAAGCCATGCGCGCCGTGGTCGACACGCAGTGATTGGTCGTGAGTCCCAGGATCACCAGTTCGCGACATCCGGCGCGCTGCAGGTCGGCCTCGAGGGATGTACCGATGAAGGCGCTGTTCACGCGCTTTTCGATCACGGCCTCGCCCCGGCGAGGTGCCGTCTCCGGTTTGAACTCGTTCCCGGCCTGGCCAGGCCGGAGGGGGGAGAGTGGATCCGTCGACATGTGCCGCACGTGCACGATTGAGCGGCCGGTGTTCCGCCACGCCCTCAGGATTTCGGCCGCCCGCTGCTCCAGCGATGGGTTGTTGCGTCTGCCCCATCGCTTCTCGTCGAAGCCCAGCTGGAGGTCGACGATCAGCAGGGTGGCCCTGTCGAGTTCTGTTGAAAGCATGGCGCACCGTAGAGACGAGAGGATCCATCGCCAAAACGCCGATGCCGCCCATCGGCGAGGCCGATATATGGTCCTCGCGTGAAGAGCGAGCTGGAACTGCGTCACCTGCGCGTCTTTGCGACGGTGGTCGCGGCCGGAACGCACACCCGCGCCGCCCGCTCACTCGGGCTCTCGCAGTCGACGGTGTCGGAGACGTTGAGCGCGCTCGAGCGCGCCCTCGGCATCGAGCTTTTCCGCAAGGGAACGAAGGGAGTCCTGACTCTGACCCCCTCCGGCGAGCTCCTGCTCGACTACGCGCGCCGCATGCTCGCACTGAGCCAGGAACTCGTGGGCGCGCTCGCTGGCGCATCACCCGACGTGAAGGCCACCCTGGTGGTCTCCGCGGTCGAATCGATCGGAGCCTACGTGCTGCCTTCGCGACTCGCCGCTCTCGGCCGGCGCTGGCCGGCGCTGCGCGTGGAGGTAATGACCGGCAGTTGCGCCGAGATCCGGCAGCGCGTCGCCTCGGGCGAGAGCGACCTAGGGCTCGTGCTGGAGCCCGAGGCCGGCTCCGATGGCGGCGAGATCCTGGCGAAGACGCGCCTGCTCATCCTCGGCGCCCCCGGCCACCCGCTGCTCAGCGCCGCCCCTACCGCGGAAGCCCTGCGGCGCTGCGACTTCTATATGTGCGATGCCGGGGGCAACTATCACCAGGCCCTTCGCCGCTACTTCGAGGCGGCCGGGGTCAAGCCTCCCAGGATGCAGGCGATGGGCACCATCGAGGGCGTGAAGCGCGGGATTCTGGCCGGCGGGACGGCGCTCGGCCTCCTGCCGGAGCACGCCGTCGAGTCGGAGTTGCGCGCCCGCTCTCTTTCCGAGGTCCGCGTCCGCAAGGGGCTCCCGGGCGTGGCGCTGCGCGCGGTAACCGTGCCCGGCGCGCCGCGTTCACCGATGATCGACTCCCTGATCGACTCCCTGCGAGGCTCGGCTCAGCGGGGGCTCCGGCTCACCGCCGCCGCGGAGATCGATCGCCCCTAGAACGCGATGCCGAGCCGTAGCGCCTCGTTCTGCAGGGCGACGAGTTCTTCCCGGAGCCTGCCGAGATTGCGCTTCGCGACATCGTACCGGCTTTCCATCTGATATGGACAGACGACCTGTTCGGGGGCCGTCTCGCCGGGACGGAAGACACCTTCGGGAAGGCGGCAGACCTTCCCGCCGCCCGTCGGGTGGTTTCCCAATTGCTGGACCAACGCCTCGGCCCGCGCGATCCGGGCCTGGATCTCCGCCGCCCGCGCCTTGAAAGCGGCGATTTCCCGCTGCCTCGACGCCTCGCTGGAATCCCTGGCGGCCGAGCTTTTTTCGGCGGAGGACCTGACGCGCGCCTTCTCCGCTTCCCCCGCGGCGTCGGATTCCGAAACCGGTCGTGCCGGTGAAGCCGGGAGATCGGATTCGGTGTAGACCTTCGGCGTGGCGGCAGGGCTTGCCTGCTTGCGCCTCGCCTGCTCCTTCCGGGCCGTTTCCGCGAGGCTTTGGGGGAGCGCCGTCGCTGGTGCGAGCGTGACGAGCGCCAGCACGACTGCTCCGAGGACTTTCCTGCTCATGTCGCCTCCTTCGAGGCTCGAAGTGTACGCCCGCGCCCTGCGATCTCGGGCTGGCCTCACGCACCGCGCCCGTCAGGCAAGGCTTCGGCAAGTGCAGTTTCGACAACCGTGCGCGGCGCACACGCCGCAGGACTCCGCGACTCTCTTCTTCAACGCCGCGCGCGCACGATGCACCCGCACGCCGGCGTTGTTTGGGGAGAGGCCGTGCGCCGCCGCGAAGTTCTTGACCGGCGTCCCCTCGACTTCGATGGCGCGCAGGGCCTCCGCGTATTCGGGCTTCAAAGTGTCCGCGAGGCGTGTGACGCAAGCGCAGATCTCCGCCCGCAACTCGGGCTCGGGTGCCGCACGGGTTTCGAGCGAGTGAGCGAAGGACTCCAGGGCCCGGTTCGCCGTGACCTGACGCCGGAACCGGTCAATCACCGCGTTTCGTAGCATTCGGTAGAACCAGCGGATCACACCTTCGTCACCCGGGGCGAGCTCCGGACGAGCCACCACCTTGACGAAGGCGTCGTGGAGAATGTCCTGGGCGATCGCGCGATTCCCGACCCGGCGCTCCAGGAAGCCGAGGAAGGCCCTCTGGTTCTCGAGCAGGAGCTTCAAGGGCGCGGATGTTCCCGCCGCAGATGTCATGAACCCGAGACCGCTACGCTTTGCCCAGCTTCCCTCCGAGCCAGGCCATCGGTACGTAGGCGGCGATCAGGTCGAGGGCCACGAACCACGGGGGGGCCGGGATCATGACCGACGCGGCGATGCCGCCACACAGGAACAGGATGCCGAAGGCCATCGCGATGGTCATCTTGTGACTGGACGCGATGGTGGCGGCCACGAGGGATGCCACGAGGGTGCCCAGGGCGTGGGCCAGGAACGGAAACAAGAAGTGCTTCGCCTCGAGTCGCGGCATGGCGGCCTTGAGGCCCTCGACGGTCGTCATGTCGGCGCCTTCGGGCGGCGCCACCACCGAGGAGCTGATGGTGACCATCGCAATGTTCACGGCGTTGCCGAGCACGAAGCCGACGACGATGCCGAGGATGTTTCTGAACATGGGGAGTCGGCCGCCACCTTACATCGAGAGCGGTCGGGTGGTGCGGTATTTCGCGGGCGCCGACCCCGTCCAGCGCTTGAAGGCGCGGCTGAAGGCGGAGAGTTCGGAAAACCCGAGCAGGAAAGCCACCTCGGAAGCGGAGACCCCCGACGTCTTGAGATACGAAACCGCCAGGTCGCGCTGAGCTTCGTCGACGAGCTTCTGGTACGTGGTCCCCTCCAGCCGCAACGCACGCTGCACGGTGCGGCTGCTCATGGCCAGTTCGCTCGCCACCTCCTGGAGTGGAGGGACGACGCCCTTCATCTTCTCGCGCAGCACGGAAAGGGCTCTCCGGGAAAGGGGCCCGTACCGCTCGAGCCTAGCCGTCAGCGCATCCGCGCGCTGCTCGAAGGCTTTGAGGAGCGCGGGATCCGCGGAGATCACTGACGCCTCGAGATCCAAGGAGCGAAAAACGATCCGATTCTCGGGAGCTCCGAACCTCGGTTCGAGTCCGAAGATCCGCGTGTGTTCGGAGATCGAAGGCGGCTTCTTGTGGCGAAACGTGATTTCGCGAGGCGCGATCTTCCGGTTGACGAGCCGGGACAGCGTTAAGGTGAGACTCGCCGCTATGACCTCGAAGGGTTCACGGGGACGCCGCTCCAGGTAGTTGTCGAGGCCCTCCACCGCCTCGGAAACGATCACGGTGTTCTCGCCCTGCCGGCTCACTCGGACGCGCAAGCCGTCGTTCATGAGCGACGCGTATCGGGACAGTCGATCGATGACCTGGGCCGCGGTGGCGCAGCTCAGAACAACGTAGCCCGCGACGCCGAGGGCCCCCGGGTTGTAGCTCTCCGCGGTGTGAAGCCCGATGTCGTGGTCGGCCGTCAGGCGCTCGGCCTCGGCCCACAGCCGTTCCTTCCATGATCCCGGTATTCGTGCGTCGGGACCTGAAAGAGCCGCCGGATCGATCTTCGCCGCGCGGCAGACCCTCTCCCGGTTGAACCCTTTTCGCTCGAGATAGGCGAGCAGGTCAACGGCGGAGGGCGCCACGAGCGTGGACTCGCGCAGCCGCAGCCCCTGCGCCCTTGTTTTCACTCCAGGTTCGCCGCCGCCGCCGGTCTGTCTCTCACCGGCCGAATCGTGCCACGCTCCCATCGGGGTTGTCCAACCGCCGCTTTGGCCGCTCCGGAGATGTATACAGGAGAGACAGGAGACACCATGAAATTCCGCAAGTTGGGAAGAAGCAATCTCGAAGTCTCCGCCCTCGGCTTCGGATCCATGGGCATGAGCGCGTCCTACGGCGTGCGCCAGGACGAGGGCGAGATGATCGCGCTGACGCGCGCCGTGGTGGATCGCGGTGTCACCTTCTTCGACACCGCCGAGTCCTACGGCCCCTATACGAACGAGACCTTGCTCGGGAAGGCGCTCTCGCCCATCCGCGAGCGTGTGGTCATCGCGACCAAGTTCGGCTTCCAGTTGAATCCCGACGGGAGTCCGGGGTGGCAGGGGCTCAACAGCCGGCCCGGGCACATCCGGGAGGTCGTCGAGGCCTCGTTGCGACGGCTGCAGACCGATTACATCGATCTGCTCTATCAGCACCGCGTCGATCCCGCCGTGCCCATCGAGGACGTGGCGGGGACGGTGAAGGAACTCATCGGGCAGGGGAAGGTCCGGCACTTCGGCATGTCGGAGCCCAGCATGGTCACGCTGCGGCGCGCCCATGCCGTGCAGCCGGTGACCGCGCTCCAGAACGAGTATTCGCTGTGGTGGCGTGAGCCGGAACGCGACGTCATTCCGACCCTCGAAGAGCTCGGGATCGGTCTTGTGCCCTACAGCCCGCTCGGCCGCGGCTTCCTGACCGGGACGATGAGCGAGAGCACGAAGCTCCCCGATGGCGACTTCCGTTCCGCGCTGCCGCGCTTCTCGCCGGAGGCGATGAAAGCGAACCAGGCCTTCATCGCCATGCTCACCGAACTCGGCCGTCGGAAAGACGCGACACCCGCACAGATCGCCCTCGCCTGGCTGCTCGCCCAGAAGCCGTGGATCGTTCCCATCCCTGGCACGACGAAACTCTCGCGCCTGGAAGAGAACATAGGGGCGGTCGACCTCGTGCTCTCCGCGGATGACCTGCGCGCGATCGACGCCGCGCTTTCGAAGGCTCCCGTGCAGGGAGACCGGTACCCCGAGCATCTCCAGAAGCTCGTGGGCGTCTAGATACCGAATGCCGCGTCAGGGGCGGCCGGACCAGCGGCCGCAAGCGACGCCGCTCAGGCCCTGGCGGGCATCATAGGGATGCGCGAACCGCAGCCCACGTAGGGCCGGATCTCCTTGAACTTCGCGGGATCGATCGAGGGGCCGGGCTTCGAGCAATGGGTGTCGAAGGCCTTGCTCAATGCCGCGGCCACCTGGGGCTCGTCCATCCGCTGGAGGTCCGTGCGCTGAAGCATGAAGACCTGCTTCCCGTCCTTGAACAAGCCGATGCTGGGGGAGGACGGCGGATAGCCGCTCATGTAGCTTCGCGCCCGCTCCACCGCGTCGCGGTCGACACCGGCGAACACCGTCACCGAACGGTCGGGAATCCGGGCATTCTGGAGCGCCAGCATCGCGCCCGGGCGGGCCTGTCCGGCGGCGCACCCGCAGACCGAATTCACGATCACCAGAGTCGTGCCGGCCTTCGTGGAAAGCGCCGCATCGACCTCTTCAGGAGTGGTCAGAGGCTCGACGCCGACCGCGGCGAGTTCCTGCCAGAGGGGTTCGACGGCTTTCGGATCGTAGATGGGCGGTAGAGGCATGGAAGCAGTCTATGCCGCGCCCCCGTGCCGGCCCACCAGACCTACCTGCGTGTGGAGGGCACGAGCTTCAGCAAACGTCCCTGGGCCTCGTCCGTTACCAGGTACAGCGCACCATCGGGCCCCTGCCGCACGTCGCGGATGCGCTCGCGCTTCGGCTGGAGATCGGTGAGCAGCCGTTCCTCGCCCACGACTCTGTCCCCGTCGAGCGACAGGCGGACGAGATTCGTGCTCGCGAGGCCGCCGATGAACACGCTGCCTTTCCAGGCGGGGAAGAGGTTGCCGGTATAGAAGACCATGCCGGAGGGCGCGATCACCGGATCCCAGTAGTACGCAGGTTGTTCCATGCCTTCCTTCGACGTGATGCCGCCGGTGATGGGCGTCCCGCGGTATTCGATCCCGTAGGAGATGGTCGGCCAGCCGTAGTCTCTGCCCTTGCGGACGATGTTCAATTCGTCGCCGCCCCTCGCCCCATGCTCCACCTCCCACAGTTCACCCGTGACGGGATGCAGGGCCGCCGACTGGATGTTGCGATGACCGATCGACCAGATCTCGGGCTTGACCCCGGCCTTGCCCACGAACGGGTTGTCCTCGGGAATGGTGCCGTCCGGGTTGATCCGCGCGACCTTGCCGAGCAGGCCGTCCATTCGCTGCGCCTGGTGACGGCCCTCCTCGATGGAGCGCTCACCCAGCGTGATGAAGAGCTTCCCGTCGCGGCCGAAAACGAGACGCGACCCGAAATGCATGGTGGAGGCGAGCGAGGGGCTCTGATGGAAGATGACCTCGACGTTCTCGACCCTCGGGGTCGCCCCATCCACGAAACGACCCCGCGCGACCGCGGTGTTGTTGAGTCCGCCCTCCCGCGGCTCCGCGTAGCTCCAGTAGATGAGGCCGTTCCTCGCGTGATCGGGATCCACCACCACGTCGAGCAGGCCGCCCTGGCCGCGCGCGTCCATGGCGGGCAGGCCTGCGACAGGCGCGGACAGCGAGCCGTCCTTGCTCACCACGCGCAAGCGTCCCGGCCGTTCGGTGACGAGCATGCGGCCCTGGGGAAGGAACGCGATGGCCCAAGGCCGCTCGAGCCCGGTGACGAGTGGAATCACGTCGAACGCCACGCCGCTTTTTTGCTCGGGCGCCCGCGTCTGCCCTTCGAAGGCCGGCTTCTGGGCGGCGGCGTTCGGCGGCCGGGAATCCACACCTTGTGCGAAAACCGTCGCGGAGAGGCTCAGGCCCAGGAGGGCGAACGCCAGGGGTCGCGTCGCGGACGGCATCGGTCGATGGCTCATGCCGTCAATCGTACCCGTCCGACCAGGGCCCGCCTATTCGGCACCCCCGGCTTCCTCGATGAGCTTCATCGCGGGTTCGCTGACGAAGATCCGGCGGTGAAAACGCCGGCCCCACGAGAGGGCGGTGACGTCGCGGTACTCGTGCATGGTGTCCGGGCCGTAGCCGGGATGGAGCTGCTTCCGCAGGGAGGCGCGCACATTCGGATCGGCGCCGTGGTCGAGGAGGAGCTTCGTGAAGGGCGCCTCCGGCGCTTCGTGATGATGGTTCATCCAGAAGTTCGGCTGCGACACCACGGTCGCGAAAAGAGGCGTGTGGCCGCCGAAGCCGTCCTCGTCCACCGCCGCTCTCGCGTTCACGTCGGCGCCCCGTTCGATCAGCCAGCGCGCGATTTCCATCTCGGCGTAGTCGACGGACATGTGCAGCAGCGTGGCGCCCCGAAGTGGTGTTCCGTGGGTCGCCTGGATCTCGTCGTGACACCCGAGGCTCTCGGGATAGATGTCCTCGTGAGTGAAGGTGCGATTGAGCAGCCGAGGATCGCGCCGCAGGTGGGCCTCGAGGAGATCGACGCGGCCCCGGTGGAGGGCCATGGTCGGCGTGTCCGGGAGTTCGAGGCCGTGCTCGACGTACATCTCGAGAATCGCGTGTTTCGCCTCGGGCCTCCGACTGTCGGTTTCGAGCACGACGTCGACCGGCGCGAGGCGGCGGCCATGCGCATCGCGCACCGGGGCGCCCAGCTTCAGCATCAGCTCGGTGCCTGACGTGGAAAGTGTGTAAGCGGGTCCGCCGAGCGCGTCCTTCGGTGGCGGCGGCGAACCCATCAGGGCGTGGATCTTGAGCGCGGCGCCGATCTGGCTCTGCAGGACCGCGCGACCGAGGGCGTGCTCGAGGTCCGAAGCGCCGAGGCCATGAAGGGCCTCGATGATGCCGTCCCGGCCCAGGTTCGCCGCGTAGCTCAGGGGCGGTCCCCAATCGCTCTTGCGGATCAGGGTGTTCTCGGTGAGGAGCTTCGGGTTCGACCGGATCAGGGCCAACACAGCCGGGGCATCGTCGCGCCAGATCCCATCGACGAGCTCGCAGGCCTGCGCGAGGCGCATCCAGCTCGGCGCCTCGTACGCGCGGGCGAGCGCGAGCTGAGCGTCGGCGAGCTTCGTGGCCGCGGGCGTGGGAGGCTCGGGGTGATGCACCCGCAGCTCGGCGAGCGCGTCGGGATCGCCGCGGCGGATCGCTTTCAGCAACTCCTTGGCTTGGCGCTTGAGTTGATCGAGATCGGGACGAACGGGAAGACGGCGTTCGGGCATGACGAGCCTCCTTCAAAGAAGCACCCGGGGTCCGCTCGCGTCGGGCGAAAGGGAGGATCGTGTCCGATCGGTCTGGATGCGCCACGAACCTCAGGAGGACTCGGTCCTTTCCGCGGACGGGAGGCGCCCTGAACGCCTGGCCGGAGGATAGAGGCGCTAGGCTTCGCCGCACAAATGAAGATCGCCTTCAAACGTCTGCCCCACGGGGCGGGGCTTCCGCTCCCCGCCTACCAGACCCGGGACTCCGCGGGGATGGACCTCTCCGCCGCCATCGACGCAGACCGCACCATCGCTCCCGGCGCGCGCGAGTTCCTGCCCTGCGGCTTTTCTCTCGCGATACCGCAAGGCTACGAGGGCCAGGTCCGATCCCGCTCCGGCCTCGCTCTCAAGCACGGCATCGCGGTGCTCAACTCACCGGGCACCATCGACGCCGATTATCGCGGCGAACTCGCGGTCGTCCTCGTCAATCACGGCAGCGCTCCGTTCGTCGTCTCGCGGGGTATGCGCATCGCGCAGCTCGTGATCGCGAAAGTCGAACAGGCGGTCTGGAGCGAGGTCGACGAGCTTCCGGAGACCGATCGAGGCCAGGGCGGCTATGGCCACACGGGCCACGGCGCTTAAGCCTACTTCGATTGCGCGGCTTTGACCATCGCGTCGAGTTCGACCGAGCGGTGGTTGACGCCCTTGTGGGTCAGGTGGGCGTTGATGGCCACGAGATCCGGGCGTGAATCGAGAAGGGCTATGGCGTCGCGCGTCTCCACGAGCGGCCCGCGGCCCAGGAGCTTGAAGATCTCCCGCTGAAGGCGGATGTCCTCCGGGTGATCGACGGTGAGGCGGTAGGAGGGCCGCAGCAGCGCGGGCTCGAGGTCGAGCATGGCGATCCGGAAATCCGCCGGGTGCTCCTTGATGTAGAGGGTCACGAGCTCCGAGCGATGCTTCGGCTCGCCCTCGTTCCATGAGGTCTCGAGCGCGTCGGTCGAGATCACTTCGGCGAGGATCCCCATGAGCAGTGCCTCGCCGGGGACATAGGTGTAATCGGCGCGGCGCTCCTTGTGAAGCTTCACCAGCGCGTCCATGGTTCCGACGTCGGTGAGGGGATTGTCGCCGGTGACGCGCACCAGGGAGTCCGCGTCGAACGCCCAGGCGGCTCCGATGTGCCTCTTGAGCACATCGTCCTCGTCACCGCGGAAAACGCGGACCCCGAGGCTTTTGCCCAGGTCGGCGATGGCGTCGTTCTCCGGGTTCGTCGAGGTCGCGAGCGCCACTTCGTCGACCGTCTTCGACGTCCGCATGCGCTTGATCAGAACCGCGAGCAGCGGTTCGCCGGGCAGCAGTTCCATGAGCGCCTTGCCCGGGCAGCGCGCCGAGGCCATGCGCGCGGTCACCAGGCACACGGTCCGGCTCAATCCAGCATGTCCTCGCGAATGGTGGCGTCGGCTTCGATGGGATGCCGGGCATGCCGGCCCACGATGCGGTTCACGTCGCGAGGCGACAGCCCCGGATCCTTGCTCGGGTCGATCCGCTTGAAGTCGAGTTTCTCGGCGGTGATGACGTCGCCGCGTCCGATCAGCGTCTTGGCCACGATGAAGCGCGCCATCTTGCGGTGGTACCCGTCCGCCGCCTGGGACATGGGCTGGCCCGCTTCACCGCGCGCGAGCTCGGCGGTGCGGATCATCTCGACCATGCGATGGAAGTCTTCAGGGTTGAGGGAGGACTGGTAGTCGAAGCCCTTCTTCGAACGATCGAGCGTGAAGTGCTTCTCCACCAGATCGGCGCCGTAGGTCACGGCGAGGGCCGGAGCCATGAGGGCGAAGAGCGTCCCGCCGTCGGTGTGGTCGAGAAAACCCACGGGCACGCGGTATCTCGACTTCATGCGCTCGAGTTCGCGGAACCGGATCTCCTCGACCGGGGTCGGAAAGGTCTGAAATCCGAAGAGCAGGCCCAGATCGCGATCGCCCACGATGGCGAGCGCCTCCGAGAGGGCGTCTTCCGGAACGCCCCCGGTGGCGAAGAAGACGGGCTTGCCCACCTCCACCACCGCGCGGATGAATTCCTTGTTCTCCATGTCGGTGGTGTGGACCTTGTAGGCGTCGGCCCCCGCTTCCACCGCGAGTTCGAGCGAAGGAGCATCGAAGCACTCCGCGAAGAGCGCGAGACCGGACCCTTTGGCCTGGGCGAGGACTTTCTTCCACTCCTTGTCGGTGAGTTCGATCTGCTCGAAGTCCTTGCGGCCGGGATGACGGTTCACCACCAGGCGATCGGCCTTGAAGAGCTGAAACTTGATGCCGTCGGCGCCCATGCGGAATGCCGCGTCGAGCATCTTGAGGGCCTGATCGGCGGAACCCTCGTGCGCGGAAGCGACCTCGGCGAGGACGAAGCAGGGCAGCGTGGAGCCGACTTCGCGCGATCCGATCCGGATCGTTGTGGGATTCATGGGAACGCGCTAAGCCTAGCAGCCACAAGGCGTCCGGGCCCGGTCCGGGGTATCGTAGGCGAAAATAAGGCAAACGAAGACATGTCCCAGCTTTCCCTCTTCGAGCCGTGCGAAACCGTCCTCGTGAACGATGCCCGCGGGCGGATCGTCTACACACCCGGTTTCGTCTCCGAGTACGAGGCCGATCACTGGTTTCGCGAACTGCGCCGGGTGGTGGAGTGGAAGGCCGAGCGCCGCGTCATGTACGACCGCGAACTCGATGTGCCGCGGCTCACCGCCCGCTACCGGCTCGACTCTTCGGGCGAACCCATGCCTCCGTGTCTGCGCGCGGCAGCGGAACGCGTGTGCCTCGCGTTGCAGGTTCCATTCACGAGCGTGGGGCTCAATCTCTATCGCTCGGGGAAGGACAGCGTGGCGCCTCACAACGATCACCTCCACGAACTCGAGCGAGGCCAGCCCATCGCCCTTCTCTCCCTGGGGGCCACCCGCCGGATGACCATCCGCGCCAAGCAGCCGCCGCGCCGCGCGTTCCACACCGATCTCGAACGCGGGAGCCTCTTCGTGATGAGCTACGACACCCAGGTTCACTACGACCACGGGATCCCGAAGTCAGACGCTCCGGTGGGCGAGCGCATCAGCCTCGCCTTCAGGGTCAGGCCGTCCGCTCCGGCATCGGCCGTGCGCTACTGAGCGAGCGGCGAGCCCGATTCGAGGTCCGCCATCCTCGTGACGAGAGCGAGAAGCCGATCGAGGGCGTGACCATCGACGCCGTGTGCGACATCGTCGAGAAACGCGTCCCGTGATTTCCGCCAGGCCGCGCGCATCGACTCGTCGGTCAGAAGCGACTCAATGGCGTCCCTGGGATCGACGCCATCGGGGACGCCTGCGGCGGCCCCGCTCGCCACGACCTCCCGCAGGTTCGAGGGATGCCGCAACACCACCACGGGAACCCCGGCGACCAGGGCTTCAGTGGCGGAGAGCGACTCCACGGTCACGAGGAGATCGGCCGCGGGAAGAATGTCGGTGAGTGATCGGTCCGCGATGACCCGCACACGATCGCCGAGACCGCTTGCGGCGATGTCCTGGTCGTAAGCGTCAGACGGCTCCGCGGGATGCGGCTTGACGATCAGTCGCGCCCCTTCGATCCGCCGGATTGCGCCCAGCAGGCTCGCGAATGCGGGGCCGGAGGCTTTGTGGGTGTCGCGGATGCCCGTGTAGCGGCTGGCCAGAACGACCAGACGATCGGTCGGGCCGACGCCGAGACTCGTGCGTCGCTCCACGCGGTCGACCTTGTCGATCTCTGCCCGGAGTGTGTCGTAGCGCGGCGATCCGGTGGCCACCACGCGGCCCTTCGGGTATCGAAACGCCGTCTCGAGCAAGCGCACTCCGTCCGCGCCGTACATCGCGGTGGTGTCGGCGATGGGCGTGCCAAGAGCCACGTCAGCCGCGGTGCGTTCATAGGAGTAGTAGTTCGGATAGAGGATTCCGTGCTGCACGCCCAGGGTCCTGACCCTGTGGACACGCGCGGCTTCGATGGCCGCGCGCCCGAGGCCCGAGCTTTCCGCGTAGAGGCAGACGAGCCGCGGGTTCAGTTCGCGGAAGGCCGCGTCGAACTCCAGGAGGCAACGAGCGGCCCAGGGCACCTGATGCAGCAGGGTGCGCCCAAGGTCTTCCTGCGAAAGGTCATCGAAGGCGACACCGCGGTGTGAGAAGGCGTTGCGCAGGGAGCCCGCGCTCCGAAATCGATTTCGAATGGAAAGGGCGTTCCCAAAGGCCTTGAGTGCGGCCGCGGCGACCTTCGGGGTGACGAATCGATTGATGTGGAGGTATCGCTCGTCCCGTTGGAGGGAGAGCCGCTCCTTCCACTTCTCGCTCGCCGTGCGGGTGCGGAACGTGCTCTGCGGCCCCACGCCGAGGGTGACCACGG
>JAIBCN010000253.1 GCA_019694155.1 Vicinamibacteria bacterium
ACGCGCTGGATGAGGAGAGGAATGAGGTCCGGGTCCTTCATCTGCCCCGCGGCGAAGAGGGCCAGCCGGCTCACCTCCACCTCTTCGTCCTCGATGAGCGCCCTCACCACGCCCGCCTCGGAGTGGCCACCGGCGAGCCGGAGCAGGCGCGCGGCCGCGGCCCGCTGCCCGGTCTCTCCAGACCGCGCCAGTTCGCGGATTCCCGCAGCACCTTCGGGGGCTCCCATGCGAAGAAGGCCGAGGAGGGCCGCTTCGCGCAGGGCCAGGATGGAGCTGCCCGCGTGACGCATCAGCTCGCCCTTGGAGGCCGGCCCCTCGACCGCGGAGAGGGCGCGCAGCGCCTGGGCCTTGAGCGAATCGTCCGGTTCGATTACGAGTCTCTCCCGAAGGGTCGCCGCGATGCCCGCCGGCTGGTGGACTTCGATGCGCTCGAGCGCGGCCTGCCGGACCTTCTTCGACGGATGACTCGCGAGGTCCGCGAGCATCGGGCTCAAGGCCGCAGGCGTGTGATCGCCGAGGATCTGCAGAGCCACGAGGGCGTCCTCCTCGGAGCCCGTCCGGAGCGTCGTGCTGAGCGAGGCGATGGCCGTCTCCTCGTCGAAGGCGAACTGGATGTCCTCGATGCGCCCGCGCAGGGCGACCACCAGCGCCCGCACATACTCGGTCGCGGCCGCGCGCGCGCTCCAGAGCCATGACACGAAGCAGGCGAGGAGCACCCAGCCGAATTGCACCGGGTCCGAGTGGAACACGCTCTTGAACAGGACCATCAGGGCGCTCGACAGGGCGATGCCCACCGGATTGAGGATCGCGTCCACCGCGATGGAGAGGGACAGACGCCGATCCTTCGGTATGGGCTGGTAGAGAGTCTTCAGGGACGGGTTGTCGATGGGGTGCTTGAAGGTCTTGTAGATCCCCTGGTTGAGGACCACGAGCCAGAAGACCGGGTTGGGGCCGAGAGCCAGGCCTCCCGCGATGAGGAGCAGGGTGGTGCAGATCACGTGCGCCCCGGGCAGGATCAGGAGGCCCCGATGCACGCCGATCGCCGACAGCACCCGGCCGGAGAGGAAGACCCGGGTGAACAGCGACGCGCACTGAGAGACGCCGGAGAAGAGAGCGAAGAACGACGCCACTTCCTTCGCGTCGGCGAAGCGACTCTTCACCTGCTGCAGGAACGCGAAGTCGACGAGGTATTTCCCGAGGATGCCGCAGAAGGCGACGATCAGAACGAAGCGCAGGTAGGGATCCTGGACGAGGGAACTCATGGACGATCTCGCCGCCTTCTCCGCCGTCGTCTGTTTCGGCCCTTCGTCCGCGGGGATCATGGGCAGGATGCGTCGAAGGAGGATCACGCAGAGCAGGAGCGCCGCCGCCGACAGGAGCAGGAGGTTGGGAACGCCCCCGAATTTCAGCAGGAGGGGGACCGAGAACGAGCCGATGATCCGCGCCACCACTTCGCCGGTGCCCACGAAGCCGAAGAGCCTCTTGGCCTGCCGAAGGTCGTAGAGCCTCCCCGCCACCGCCCAGTACTCGAGGTCGGTGAGGATGGAGAGGACGCGATAGAAGACCATCGCGAAGAAGAAGAGGCCAGCGGCCTGGGTTACGAGCAGGGCCCCGCGCAGGGCGCCCACCACCACCAGCAGGCCGACGAGAGTGCCCGTCATGAGGTGGGAGAAGGAAAGCCGGTTCTGAAGTCGCGAGTAGGCGTACCCGGTGGCCGCGGAAAGGGCCGCCGCGGCGAGGTACACGGAGGGCAGGGCGGAGGCCCCGTACTGGCCGAGGAAGAGGGCGGAGGCCGCGGTCTCGAAGAAGACGGTGGAGAACCCCATGAACGCCGAGTGGGCCAGCATCAGGGCCGCGCCGCGCTCCTCGGCCGGCTGGACGCCGAAGCGCGACCACACGCTGGGCTTCGTGGCGGAGTTCAAGGACCCGGATGGCATGAGGGGGAGGAGTTGAGACTAGCGGAAGGCAAAGAAGAAAAGGCGAGGAGGCCTGAGACGTCCAGGCTCCTCGCCCCTTTCGGGAGAACCGGCTATGGAGCCGGTCCTACCCTGCTCGGAGTCCGAGCGGCGGAGTTGGCTACTTCTTGGCGGGCTCGGCGGCCGCGGGAGCGGCGTCAGCAGCCGCGGGGGTCATGCCGAGCTTGCCCATCAGCTCTTCGGCGGTCTTCTTGACCTCGGAACCCTTCGCCACGGCCTTCAGCACATCGCCCGCGCCGAACGCGGTGCCGGCTTCCGCCCAGGCGGCGGTGGCGCCTTCGAGGGCCGTCTTGGCCGACTCAACGCCGGCCTTGTCGAGGCCCGCGGGGAGCTTGCGGGCGGTCGCGAGTTCCATGACCTTCTTCTGGATGTCGGCCACCATGCCGGGAAGCGAGCCTTCCATGCCCTTCCAGGCTTCCATCAGCTCCGTCTTCTTCTTCGCGGCGGCGGCCACGACGGCCTGGGCCTGGGTGGAGACGGCCTGGGCTCCTTCGAGAGCGCCCTTGTAGTCGCCGCTGTCGAACTTGGACTTGGCGGCGGCAGCCGCGTCGGCGAGGGCCTTGAACTGCTCGGGCACGAACTTCTCGCCATCGGCCTTGGCGCCGGAAACGGCGGCATCGGCGGCGGTCAGGGCGGCCTGGGCCGGGCCCTTGCCGCAGGCAACGGCCACGAAGGCCGCGAGGGTCACGAACGCAAAAGTCTTAACTAGACGCACTTCTTTAGTCTCCTTGAGTACGAAATGACTCGGCCTTTCCTGGATGTTGCAATCCTTCAATCATGGCCGAAAAGCTGGTTGAGGTTCCGCGGCCGTATGACCGCCGGGGCGGATTTTACCAGCATTGACGGGAGCCGGGCCCCTTGCCGCCCGCTCCAGGCGTCCGATCCGGAGTGATACCCTCCGGGGCCAACGATGCTGCCCAGGATCGCAATCATCGGAGCAAACGGCTTCGTCGGACGTCATCTCGTGGACCTGCTCGCCCGGGAAGAAAGGCCCTGCCTCGGCATCGTTCGCTCGGAGGCGGGGGCCCGGGTGGTGCGGGAGCGCGGAGGCGAGGCCTTCAAACTGGCCGATCTCGACGGGTCCTCGACAGGTTCACTCGTGCCGGCCCTCGAAGGTAGCGCCGGCCTCGTCTACACGGCTTCGGTGTCGGCGGTCGCGGGCGCCGCGGATCGAACCGATCCGTCGGGGCTCGTGAATGTGCTCGACGCCTGTCGGGCGGCCGGGGTGCGGCGATGCGTGTTCTTGAGCGGCCTGGGAATCGCGCACTACGGCATGAATCCCCATTGCACGAATCCCTACTTCCTGGCCAAGATGGCGGGTGAGGTGGCGCTTTTTCGCTCGGGGCTCGAGGCCGCGGTCTTCCGTCCCTCGTACATCTTTGGCGCGGGCGATGAGTTTCTCTCGCCGCTGATTCGCCGGATGAGCGAGGAGACCGCCATCGAAATCCCGGGCCGCGGGGACTATCGCCTTCAGCCGGTGTCGGTCGAGGACACCGCCCGCGCCATCCTGGGCGCCCTCGACGCACCGGCAAGCGGTTCGCCTTCGGTCGTCGATCTGGTGGGGCCCGAGATCGTCTCGTATCGCGCGCTGGTAGGACGAATCGCGCGCATCCTGGGCCGCGCCGTCGACATCCGTGAGCGGCCGGTCGAGGAAGCGCAGGCCCTGGCTCGGGACGGCGGGTACTTCGGACTCCGGCCTCACGATCTCGCATGTCTGCTTTGCGATGAGGTCTCCGATCCGGGCCCGGTCGCTTCCCTGGCCGGGGGTCCGCTGGAGCCGCTCGACCGGATGCTGGAGCGAACGGTGGCGGCGCTCGCCCGCGGGGAACACGCGCCATGAAGCGCTGGACGAGCGTGGTCATGGCCGGGACGTTCGTGTTCGTCCTCTCCCTGCTCGTTCGCGGGCTCTATCTCGCCGACGGGATGGCGCTTCTCTACACCCCCGACCAGGACGGCACCCGGATGGCGAGGAGGTACGACGACACCGCCCTTTCGATCCTCGCGGGGGAGGGCATCCTCTTCCCGAAGGTCTGGGATCCCGCCCGCACCGGTCTCGCGTCTCGGCCGCCCGGCTATGGCCTGTTCCTGGCTTCCGTCTATCAGGTGTTCGGGCGCAGCTTCCCGATCGTCGCGGCGGTTCAGGATGTCCTCACCTCCATGGCCGTTCTTCTGGTCATGGCTTTCGCCTTCCGGCTCTTCGGGCTCTCCGCCGCGCTCTTTTCGGGTCTGCTGGTGGCGGTCTCGCCGCACATAGCGGCCACCTCGAATCTCGTTCTCGCCGACGCTGTCGCGTCGCTCCCTCTTCTCCTCGCCTTCCTCGTGGTCCTGCCTGTGATTCGGGGGAGCGGCTCCCCCTCGAACCAGATCGCGCGCCTCGTCCTCATGGGAGTTCTCATCGGAGCGGGGGTGTGGATCCGGCCGAACGTGGTTCTGCTCGGGCCCTTCACGGCCCCCTTCCTCTTCTTTCTCCTGGGCCGGAACAGGCGCGCTCTTCTTCTCTCGGGCCTGGTGGCGCTCGTTTCGCTGCTCGTGGTCTCTCCGATCACGCTGCGCAACTGGCTGGTGTTCGGTGAGTTCGTGCCGGTGAGCATCAACGGCGGCATCACGCTCTGGCAGGGTGTCGCGGACGCGGGTGGGCGCGAGTACGGGGCCCGGGTCTGGGACAAACAGGTCATGGCCGAAGAAGCGGAACGCTACGGGCGCCCCGACTACCTGCTCTGGTGGGCGGAGCCCGACGGCATCGTCCGTGATCGCGACCGCTATCGGCGAGCCACTGATGTGATCAAGGACAGGCCTCTCTGGTACGCGCGGGCCATGCTGAGGCGCATGGGCATGATGCTGCTCTTCACGGACGGACCAAAGAGCCTGCTGCCTGCGGGCGCCATCGTGAAAGCCGCGGATGGCGAGCGCGTGCCGCTGCGCCCCATGCCCGGGCTCGATGCGACCGTGGATGAGGCCGCATTTGCGGAGAAGGCGGGCGTCGCCTCATTTCTGCGCGCTCCCCTGAGAGCGCTTCATGGAGCCTGGTTCGTGGTGCCCATCCTCGCCTGGGTCGGGATCGTCCTCTCCTTGCGGGATGCGCCGCGCGCAACCCTGCTCTGGCTCGTCGTGCCGCTCTACTACCTGGCCTTCGAATCGCCCTTTCTCTACGAGTGGCGGGTCGCCGTACCCATGCAGTACTTCCTGCTCCCCTTTGCGGGAAGGACAGTCGCGGACCTCCTGGCGAAGCTGGCGCCCCGCTAGACAAAGGCCCTGGTCGACCCCGGAGGGGGGCGCGGATTCAGAGATGGACTCGGCCGCGCGGGGTCTCCAGTTCGACTTCGATCGAACCCGCGGCGGCGCCCGCGACCTCCGCCTCGATGCCCAGGGCAGCGAGGGCGGCCTGGAGATCCGGAGGCCGCGGATGCCGGAAGCGCAGGGCCTGAAGGGTGAGGCCTGGTGGTGCGCTCCTCCCGGGGTGATGGTCCGGCGACTCCCAGTCGATGAGGAAGGGCAGGGCGCCGTCGAACACACCGTGCCCCTGCTGCCTTGGAAACGCGAGCCTCCAGGCGAGGCGGACGCCGTCGGGTCGCACGCGCTCACCCGTCCGCGTCGGCCCGCAGACGAGGCCCGGCGAGAGCCTTGAAAGAAATCCGTCTGCGAGATCCTTGCCCCGGGCCGCCCATGTGGTGACCCGGGGTGCTTCGAAGTTCCTCAGGCCCGGCACATAGAACGTTTCTGCGGTGGGTTGGGCCGGATCCGGCGCGATGATCTCGATGTACTGCTCCGGTCCAAGGGAGGCAAGGGCGTTCCAGGTTCCGAGGCCGGGATGCGAACCACCCACCATCGCCCGGACGCCTGTTTTCTCCTCGAGCCACTCGATGCCCTGCTCCAGCACGGGGGCGCCGATCAGAAGGTGATCCAGGGCCTCGCGGGCCGGCCGCATCAGCGGGTGCTCACCGGCTTCCGCAGCGGGGGCTTGGCTTTCAAGTCGACGTCTTCCAGCGTTCGCAGAGCGTAGGGGAGCGTGAACGCGTGCGTCCACCCGAAGAC
>JAIBCN010000171.1 GCA_019694155.1 Vicinamibacteria bacterium
GCTGCGTTCGTACGAGGGTCTTCATGGGCGCCTCCTGGTTGCGGCTCCGCCGCATGGGACCTATGAGCCCGTCAGGGGGGGACACCCCCCTACAGGAGGCGACCCGTTTAGACCATCTCCGTACTCTGCGAGGCCTCGCGACCTCCGACGACTTGCGTCACGTCCCCACCGGCCGCCTCGCTCTCGTGGCACAGCGACAGGGCGTCGTCTTCGCCTCCACCTCGACCTGGTACCGCATGGTCCGGCTGCGGCAGTGGCGAAGGCCCACGACACGGATGCACCCCCCGTCTCCGGTCGAGGGGATCCGCGCCACAAAGCCTGATGAGATCTGGCACATCGACACGACCGTGATCCGGCTCCTCGACGGCACGAAGGCCTACCTCCACGCGGTCATCGACAACTTCTCCAGCCGCATCCTCGCGTGGCACCTGTCCGACCGCTTCGGGGCCGGGAACTCGGTCGCCGTCCTCGTCGAGGCAGGACGACGCTCCGAGTCCAAGGTGCCACCGACGGTCCTCGCCGACGACGGCGTCGAGAACGTCAACGCGAAGGTCGACGCCTTGATCGAGTCCGGCCTCCTGCGGCGCGTGCTGGCCCAGACGGAGATCCGCTTCTCGAACTCGATGATCGAGGCCTGGTGGCGCAGTCTCAAGGACAACTGGCTGTTCCTGCACCCCCTCGACACGATCGCGAGGGTCCGCTCGCTCGTCGCCTTCTACGTCGCCGAACACAATGCCAGGATCCCGCACTCGGCCTTCGATGGCCAGACTCCGGACGAGATGTACTTCCAGACCGGCGCGGCTGTCCCGGAGAACCTGGCCGCCGGACGCGCCACGGCCCGCGCCGCTCGGATCGCCGAGAACCGAGCCCGGAACTGTTCCGTCTGTGCGTAGGGGGACGCGAAGCGAAGGGAGGACCGAACGAACGAACTCCACAGAGCGCTGCCCTCGTCCCGAGACGCCCTTCGCGGGCGCCGCGCCCGGTCAGGCCCGCCAGGCGCCGCCCGCGCACCCAGCTGCCGACCGGTCGTCTATCGCCGCACCCGCCCACGAGGCGCCCGAGCGTGTCGAGTACTCGAACATCGCATTCAGATCAGTCTGACATTTACCTCGGGTGTTTACGCTGGAGCCGCGTGGATTCGGGACATCATGCGCCCTAGTACCCTGTCCCTCAAGAGGTTGCGTCGGCGGCGACCATCTGCAGATCAACTCGGCCATAGCAGGAGCGTCGAGAACACGAACACTCGATCCAGATCGGTCTGACAATTACCACCGTTATCCACCACCGTCATGCCCACCGCCCCGATGCGATCGAGCAGCGAGGACCAGCGCGGCGTGAAGAGCCGCGACCAGCGCAGTGCCAAGCCAACGACTCCTGGAGTTAACGAAGTAGCCAATCGCAAGAAACACAATAGGAATAACAGGAATTATCGGGAACACTGACACCTTCCTTGTTGCCATGAAGACAACGCTCCAAGCGACGAGAACGAGGAAGAAAAGCGAGACGTCATCCATCATCGTCCTTCCGGCTCGAGAACCCCCAGTGCGCGAAGCCCGCGAATTCCGCCGCGAACGCCGAGATACCCAAGGCCCGCACGGACACCATACTCTGCATAATTTGGTCGGAGCACCGCGAAAACCGGATTGCGACCAGTAAGGCTCACCTCACCAGGAATCACGTTTTGATACGGGCCGAACCAAGCCTTGACGCCACGCCCGGCAACCATCTCCCCCTCGAACACATCGAATTCAACTACGTGGCGCCGAAGGCCAACGCCAGTCATGATGCGAGAGAGCGCATTGTGCTCCGCAATGCTCCGAGGCGCCACCCACGTTATCTCGCCCGCCCACTCACCGTCCACTAGCTTCGCAATCGCATTCGCGGGCGGCTTGGATCGCAATAGCACAGAACCACCCTCGCCCAAGCCTCCTGCTCGCGGGACAAAGAACTGCGTAGCGCGGCCACCGCTAGAGGCGGCGGCTCGGGCGGCCGCTCCGCCGATCTCCTCCTCTGCCAATCTCCTCGCGGCGATGGAATTGACAGCCAAGATGCTGGCGCGCTGCGCCGAAAGCGACGCAGCCAGCGCCCGCAAGGCGAATCTCCCAAGGATTGACACAACCGACCAGGCCAGTGACGCCCAAAGCAGTACGCCAATTACATCCATGATCGCGCCGATCTTCCTATCCCAATCGGCTCTTGCAGCGTGACGCTCAGCAATCGCGCTCAGCATGTGACTTGAGAGGTCAATGATGGACCGCGCCTGAGCCCCCGACAGAGCCTCTGAAGTGTCCGGCGAACCGATGATCTTGTCGATCTCAAAGAATAGCCAGAATATGTCGCTCATGGAATCTGATAGCGACTCATGATCTAATTGATGATTCTCCGTATTCCCGGCCAGATCCCTTCTTCGATTACTGAGGTCACAATACTCGAGTAATAGCTGCGCCATGATCGTGGTGGCAATCAGATCGGCCAGGGCAGCGGCTCCATTAGCGCTCAGTACAAGCAGTACTCGCGGGCAGGGACTGGAACCAAGCGGCGTGGCCTCATGAATATCAACGCGCGCCTCAGAGTCGATCCAATGCTCACCACGATCCCGGCTGTACATCAGCCGCGCGTAGAGCTGGACCTTCTTGCTACGACCGAAAGGGTCTATGCTTGGATTCACCGTAGAGTCCCAGCAGTCGGCAGAAAGAACCTCACTCTGAAGTTCTTGGGTGACTCGGAGGAGCTCAAGGATCCCGGATCGCATGAATTCTATATCCTGTGGCAGCCGCGGGCAGGGCTTATCCACGGCCAAACCCTGGGTGTCGTTCTCGCCGGCAGGCGGCACGACGAGGGCGCCTTCCTCGGGCATGGGTTCGACCGGGCGCCGTTTGCCGCTCTCCGTCACGGTATCCTGGTCATTCGAGGGCGGCTCGCCCGGCGCATTAGTGCCCGGAACACCCTCGTCCGCTCGAGCCTGGCAGAGCGTCCCCGGCGGGCATACGGTCGGCTTCCCCGGCCCGTACTTGTAGTCCTCGATGTGAGCCTTGCCTCCGCCCGCTCCGCCTTCGGGCGTCACCGGGGGATTGCCGGGTGGCGGAGGCGGCGGCATCTTCACTGGCCCGTACGTTTTGGTGCAAGCGCATTGGCCAGGCGGGCAGCCCGCCCCGCAGGAGCAGCCGGCGCAGAGGAGCCCGCTTAGAAGTGCCGTCTGCGGAGGCTCGACAGGATTGAACGCGGCTGCGGGCTGGGGCTCATTGGCGAGAATTACTTTATGTCCGTAGAATTGAAGGCTAATGATCGAGCCGACGGCGTCGGGAGGGCGAAGCGAAGTCGTATGCTGGGAGGCCGCGATGACCTGCCCGGCTGCGGCGGAGATGCGGTAGGCGGCCGCCCCAGCTTGAATCTCCTTGGCCGGCGTAGGCGCAGGCGTTCCTTCCTCCGAAACACTTAAGCCGAGCAGGAGAGCTAGTTTCTCGGCCTCCGTTTCGAGTTCAGCCAACTTGGCCTTGTCCTCCGCGCTCGTTGACCCCTTGAGCTTCGCGATCAGGCGAAGAACTGACTTCAGCAACGCCTTGCCCTTCGCTAGAGTCCGGGCAACAATCCTCTGCCGCTCCGCAGCCCGACGCGGCGCGTCGGCCTTGAGGGCTGCGAGTGCCTTGCGCTTTGCGGGATCAGCCTGAGTGCCCTTGGGGTCACCCTCAAGCTCATTCATCTTTTCGTCTAGGTCGTCCAGCTGCGCAGTCCTCGCCGCACTCTGATTGGTCTCCCTTGCGAATTGCTCTCCGGTAGCAGCCACTCTGCCGTTTAAGGTCGAACTCTTGGCGGTCTCCCGATCGCCTTGCCTCTGACTCTTGACCAGGTCCGTCGCCGCTTGTCGGTCCTTCCCGACCATGTCCCGGAGCTCGTGAGCTTCTCCAGCTGCCCGATCACGTTCTGCACGTTTCTGGGCCTGCGGGGTCTGTTCGCGCGCGAGAGCCTCATCAAGTCGCTTCTTCCCGTCGGTCGGGTTCTGCTTCACGATGTCGGCAAGCGCCTTTTCGTACCGTCTCTCAGCATCGAGGGCCGCCAAGCTAAGCGCCTGCCTCTCCGCGTCTCGCCTCTGGGAAACCTCATCGAAGAGCCTGGCGCTATCGGCCTCCTCGAGCGAGGTCTCTGCTGCCTCCACGAGTTTGGCGCGATCCTCTGTTCCCAGCTTGGAACCGATTCCAGCTCCGACGAGGCGTAGGACCTCCGCATGTGCCTCCTTGGACCTCTCCCTAGCCGAGCGCGCCTGCTCCGCTCTGTCGACTGATTCACTTAACGCCTTATCCGCGAGTCCTTGAAGCTCATTCGACCGCGTCCGTGCCTGCACCGCCGTCGATATTGCACCGCCTCCTCCACCTCCTCTCCCACCCCCTGCGCCACCTCCCGTCATTCCCCACCCATCGACTCGAGAAGGCTGGATGACGTGGCCTGCGGGCTGCCCCCCTGGGGCCGTACGCGCCGCGGCACCCGTGTCGATCTCCACTCCCGGGATGCGGGGATGGTTCGGATCGAGTTCGATGGCGGAGGCGCCCCCCCGCGGCGCACTTCCGAACCCCTGCGACAGGGGCGTGCCGCCCGTCCCGCCGGGCGCCATCGCGGCTGGACCCGCCCCGAGCGTCCGAGGCCCATCCGCGAAGTGAATCCCCGTTCCCGCGCCCGCCCCCTTGTAGCGCATCGAGCCGCCCAAGCTGCCGACGGCCCCCGCTCCAGTTGCCTGCGGCGCTGCGGATGCGCTGCCCTGCTCCGGCGCCACGATCGCCGCTGAGGAGACGCCGCTAAGGGCCTGAGAGGCCGGCGGAGTCTTCGTCGGCTGCTCCCGGACCACCGGCGGCGCCTTGCCCCAGGAGAACGGATCCTCGACCGCCTGGCCCTTCGAACCTCCGAACTGGTCGGCGAACTGCGACCCCTTGAGCATCTGCGAGGTGATTTGCACGGCGGGAGGCGTGAGCGTCGCCGTGGAGCCCACGTCGGACTGCGACGGGAATGATCCCTGCGGACCCAGGTATCCACGCGACGGACCACCACGGGGCTGTGCCGAGTCCGGGAGCCCACTACCCGTAGGTGCGCCGCCTCCGAAGCCTCCCGAGGAGCGCGCCGTCGCCTGCCATGAGGAGGGGCCGGTGTCCCGTGCTACGCCTGCGCCCAACTGCGACACGCTGCCGGCCGGGATGGCGAGCAGTCCGGCTGCCGCGCCGCCGGAGTGTAGGGGCGGGGTGATCGGGGAGGGCGCTCCCCCTCCGCGTCCGGGCTGAGCCGGGGTGACGGCCCCTCGCTGCTGATCCGGAAGCAGTTCCAGGGGCTTCCCGCCGCCCCCGCCCCCCGATTTGATGGCCTCCTTCCGATCGGTTTCCTTCTTCTGCTTCTCCTTTGCATCCTCTGCCCGCTTCGCCGCCTTCTCCTTCTTGGCCGCTTCCCGCTCCGCCCGCTCTCGGGCCTCCTTCTCTCGTTGAGTCTCCTTCGGCGGCGGTGGCGGAGGGGGCGGAACGGGCTCGGTGGGCTCTCTGATGATTGGCGGAGTCCAGCCCCCTCCGCCCGGGCCCGGCTCACCATCCGGCTCGCCGCTCCGACTCGAGGCGAAGGCCAACCCCTCGCCGCCGCCGCCCAGACCCCGAAGGAGCCCGGAGCCGGACCCCACCATCATGTCGACGCCCGCTCCTCCGGCAAGACCCGACACAGGGCTCGAGGCGACGGAGCTGCTTAAGCCCGCCCCTGCTTGCGACCCAGGCGCGGTGTACGCAGCCTGGAGTCCGGCGCCGGCCGCCGCTCGCGCCACCACCGACGTAAGTGTCTGCCCACTCGTCGCAGCCTGGGCCAGCGCGTTCCCGGCCAAAGCGCCCGGATTCCCGGCGTAGCTGGTCGGGTTCGCATTGGACGCGACCGCGTGCTGAAGCCCGGCGACTCCGGAAAGCGATGCCGTGATGTTCGCGAGCGGGGAAGCCTGCG
>JAIBCN010000243.1 GCA_019694155.1 Vicinamibacteria bacterium
CTGGTCGGCATCGACCTCGATGCGGCCGGCTATCGCCTCCATTACTGCAAGGGCAGCTATTTCTCCGTGACCTCTTCGAAGACGCACCTCGTGCATCGCCTGGTCTATCCGGTGCCCACGCCGGTCAGCCTGGGCGTTCATGCCCTGGTGGACATCGCCGGCCGCGTGCGCTTCGGGCCGGACGCGGAGTTCCTGAAGGAGCGCGCTCTCGACTACCGGGTCGACCAGGAGAAGCGCGCGGCTTTTGCCAAGGGCGTGCGCCGACTCGTGCCGAGCCTCACCGAGGAGGACCTGTCCCCCGACATCAGCGGGATCCGCCCCAAGGTTCAGGCGCCGGGCGAGCCCGCCCGCGATTTCATCATCCGCGACGAGAGTGACCGCGGATACGCGGGACTCATCAACCTGATCGGGATCGAATCGCCCGGTCTGACCTCGTGCCTCGCCATCGCGCGGCACGTGGACGGCATGGTCTCGTGAACCGGGTCGAGAACGGTTGAGACTCGTCGAAATGCGGGCTTAACATCCTCGGCATGCGCCGGTGCGCTTTCCTCATCGCCGTGCTCTCCCTGTCCCGGCCCGTCCCGGCGCAGGTGACGATCGTCGCCCCCGGGTCCAATCAGGGGCAGGCCGCGCGTCCGAGCAACGCGAACTACGGGCCGCCGCAGGTGATCGATCTCGATGCCCTCAATTCGATGCCCGAGTCGTACCAGCGCGCTCACGTCATTGTCGAGGGCGAGTTCAGCCAGATCGTCGCCGGTCATTGGGTCCTTCGCCGGGCGGGCACCAGCGTCCTTCTGATTCCTGGCCGCGAGTTCGACCCGGGTGAGTTCAGCCGTGCGGCGGGAAAGAGGATGGAGGTGCGGGGGATCGTGCGCCTTCTTCGCGAGAAGCAGTACGTCGGCAGACCTCCGACGGACCTCGATCTCATCGAGGATCCGATCCTCCCTCCCATGCCCGCGCCTGCGGTGGAGCTGCCCAGAGTTTCGCTCACCGTCCTTGCGGCCCGCGACCGAAGCAGTCCGGATCTGTCGTTGCCCCAGGAAACCGGGGGAGAAATTCCGCGGCGAATCCTCGAAGAGCCCGCCGCCTATCTCGGCAAGACCACGAAGATCGTCGGCCAGTTTCGGGGCCGGAATCTCTTTGGAGATCTGCCCGAGAAGAGCGTGCGCAACAGCCAGGACTGGGTGCTCAAGGACGGCGATACCGCGATCTGGGTGACGGGCAAGGCGCCGCGGGGCGACGGCTGGAAGCTCGATCTCGAGTACAAGGGCGACAGCAAGACCTGGCTCGAAGTCACGGGAAAGCCCGAGGTCCTGAACGGCATCGTGTACCTCAAGGCCTCACGCGTGATTCCGACGAAGGCTCCCGGCTCGGAGAGGCGCGGGCCCGAGCCCCGCTAGCCTCTCCGCCTCGACACGGCCTTGCCAGGTCAGCCCTCGCCGATCACCTTCGCGACCCTCCACGAGAGCCCGCTCATCCGCGTCGAGGACTACATCTGCCGGACCGTGCAGGGAGGGCCGGGCGAGGAGGAGCGGCACAGCGCGAACACCATCGTGCTCATGCGCCATGGCGTCTTCTGCAAGCACTTCGGCCGCCAGTCGGTGACCGCCGATGTGAACCACGCGATCTTTTTCTCGAAGGGCTCGACGGTCAAGGTCTCGCACCCAGCGGACTGCGGCGACCGGGGCACGGTCTTCACCCTCGCCCCCCGCGTGCTTCGCGACATCGTCCGCGAGCTCGATCCCACGGTCGACGATCATCCCGACCGGCCCTTTCCGTTCGTGACCGGCCCCTGCGACTCGAGCGCGTTCTGGAGGCATCGCGAACTGGTGCAGCGCATCGCGGCGCAGGACCTGCAGCCTCTCGAGCACCTGTGGGCCGATGTCACCGCGCTTCAATTGAGCGCGGACATACTCGAAGCCGCCTTCCGGCAGGCGGGAGTCACCCGGAAGCCGCGCCGCGCCGCGACCGACCGGGAGCATGCGGACCGCGCCGAGGCCGCGAAGACGTTCCTCGCGAGCTCACTCGGCCGCCGGGTCACCCTCGACGACGTGGCGAAGGCGGTGCACACCTCGCCCTTCCACTTCACCCGCATCTTTCAGCAGCGCGTGGGCGTGCCCGTGCATCGCTATCTGACTCAGCTCCGCCTGCGCGCGGCATTGGAGCGGCTCGCGGAGGGCGAGGATGATCTCACCACGCTCGCCCTCGATCTCGGCTTCTCCTCGCACTCCCATTTCGCGGACGCCTTCCGAAAGGAGTTCGGGCGGACTCCATCGGAGGTGCGCCGATCGGCCCCCGGACGCGCCCTCCGTCAAATGAGCAAGAATCCGGAAGTCTGACCCCTGGCGGAATTCCTACCATCCTCCCATCGCGAACAACGGGACGGTCAATCGGGATCGCCTGGTCGTTCGGTTCAAGGAGAGTCAGATGAAGTCAGTCAAGTGCCCGGTCTGCGACTGGGAGATCAAGGACGGCGGGATCAAGGTGAAGGTGGCGGGCAAGGAGATCACGGTCTGCTGCGACGATTGCCTGAAGCAGGCGCAGGCCGATCCCAAGAAGTACGGCGCGGCCGCTCGCTAGTGGCGGGAGGCGACGCCGGATGGGCAGGGGCCCATCCGGCGCTTCGTCTTCCCTTGAGGAGCCGGCCGGACCGTGGTCGTAGACTTTGCCGCACACTAAGGAGAGACCTCGAATGGCCATGATCGAAGAAGGAAAGAAAGCGCCCGCTTTCACCCTGCCCTCGTCCGAAGGAGGAGAGGTGAGCCTCAAGGACCTGAAAGGCAAGACCGTGGTCCTGTACTTCTATCCGAAGGACGACACGCCCGGCTGCACCCGGGAAGCCTGCGAATTCCGCGACACGCAGGCCCCCCTCAAGAAGGCGGGCGCCCTCGTCTTCGGGGTCAGCGGCGACTCTCTCGAATCCCACGGGAAATTCAAGACGAAGCACAAGCTCAACTTCCCCCTCTTGTCGGACCGGGGCAATGCCGTCGCCACGAAGTTCGGCGCCTTTGGAGAGAAGACGCTCTACGGGCGGAAGTTCATGGGCATCATTCGCTCCACTTTTGTCATCGATGGCGATGGCGTGGTCCGGAAGGTCTTCCCCAAGGTGAAGGTGGACGGCCACGCGGAGAAAGTGCTCGAGGCCGTGAAGGCGCTCTCGAAGTAGCGACGGCGATCCGGCCCGGGCCGCGGCCGGCCCGCCGCCCCACTACCAGCCGATGGCGAGCCCGTCCTTGCGCAGGTCCGAGCCTCCCATCATCAACCCCGTCTTCGGATCGATCATGATGGCCTGGTAGCCGCCCATGGCCCCTCGTCCTTCCGTGATGCGGTGGCCCTTGAGTTCCAGGGCTTTGCGCACCTCCGAGCCGATGCCGCTTTCGAGGGCGAGGTTTCCGCCCATGTGGCGCATGCGCGCCGCGTCTCCCGCGTCGCGAACGTTCATGCCGAAGTCGACGAGATTCATCACCACCTGCGCGTGAGCCTGACCCTGATTGTCGCCGCCCATGACGCCGAACGACACCCACGGCCGTCCTTCCTTCAGGATCATGGCGGGCACCAGGGTGTGGAGCGGCCGCTTGCCGGGCGCGATCTGGTTCGGATGACCGGGGGTCAGAACGAAACCGGAGCCGCGGTTGTGAAGAGTGATGCCCGTCTCGCCCGCCACGATGCCCGCGCCGAACGAGTCGAAGAGCGACTGGATCATCGAGACGACGTTGCCCTGCGAATCGGCCACGGTCATGTAGATGGTGTCGCCGAAGTCGCGGCCCGCGAAATCCAAGGGCGGGGCTGAAGACGCGCCGCCAAGCACTCCGGCCGTGTAGCTCCCGGCCTTCTGCATATCGATCTCGGGCCGGCGCTTCGCCGCGTAGTCCTTCGAGATGAGCATCTGCAGGGCGCCCTTCGGCATGGAGCCGCGATCTGCGAGATAGGCCGCCCGGTCCGCGAAGGCGATCTTCTTCGCCTCGGAGACAAGGTGCAGGTAGTCGGCGCTGTTGTGGCCCATGGCCTTCACGTCGAACCCTTCCATCAGGTTCAGCATTTCGAGAGCGACGAAGCCCTGGGTGGAGGGCGGCATCTCCAGCACGTCGTAGCCGCGGTAGTTGGTGGAGATGGGCTCCACCCAGTCCGCCTTGTGAGCCGCGAGGTCTTCGAGGTCGATGAGGCCGTCGCGCGACTTCATGTCCGCGGCGATGGCCTGGGCGATGGCGCCCTTGTAGAAGGCGTCGCGGCCTTCCTTCGCGATGAGCTCGAGGCTCTTCGCGAGATTCTCGTTCTGGAAGATCTCTCCGGGCCGCGGCGCATGGCCGCCGGGCAGGAACGTCTTCGCCGCCGCGGGATCGCGCGCGAGCTTGCGCTCCGCCGCCGCCCAGTCGCCGGCCACGATTTCGTGCACGCCGAAGCCTTCGCGCGCGTACCCGATGGCCGGCTTCAGCACCTTGCTGAGGGGCGATGTGCCGAAGCGCGACAGCATCTGACTCCAGCCCTCGACCACGCCCGGCACATCGACGGCGAGCGGCCCGCTGTTCGGGATCTCCTTGAGGCCGCGCCGCGCGAACTCCTCGGGAGTGGCGCGGTGCGACGAACGTCCGCTCGAATCGAGGCCATAGACCTTCTTCGTCTTCGCGTCGTAGACGAGGGCGAAGAAGTCGCCCCCGATGCCGTTCATCGAGGGCTCGGTCACCGCGAGCACGGCGGCCGCGGTGATGGCGGCGTCGATGGCATTGCCGCCGTCCTGCAGCGCCTTGAGTCCGGCCACGGAGGCGAGCGCCTGGGAGGTGGCGATCATGCCGTGGCGCGCCTGGGGCGCCGAGCGCGTGCCCCGGATGTTGCCGGAGGGCCGGTCGCCCGGGGTGATGGTCTGCGCGGAGGAGGAAGTCACGAGAACAAGACCTCCGAGAAGGGTGAGGAGAGATGGGCGCACGAGGCCTCCAGTGACGGTTGATCCGGCGAACGCGGAACGGTGCCGTCGATTCTAAGCACGATGCGGAACGCGTACCTCGGCCGGCGTCAGAAGCGCGCCTCGAGGCAAGGGGAGTCCTGGATCCTCGCGGCCCCGCGTTTCAGAGGTAGGAGAGCCACCAGTCCGAACGCCTCGCTTTGATGTCCGCGAACCACCGGCATAGCGGGTAGCTGAGGGCAAGAACGAGGAGCCAGATCAGATACACCTCGGGAAGGCTGTAGCCGAAGCCGGCAGGGTACGAGTCGAGGGCGCCGCCCATCGACGGCATCGGCTTGATCAGAAACCCCGCCTCGCCGTATCGAAGGAACGCGAGCGGGAAGGCGAGAACATGCGCGAGAGAGAAATGGAGCAGGAAGAAGAAGAGAGGAACGCGTCCGAGGACGACCAGCGGATGGTCCGAACGTAGCGGCTTTCGATCGAACCAGGCCAGGATGAGAAGCGCCGGTCCGAGGGTCATGAGCAGGAACAGGAGGGAGGGTGGGTACTTCGTCGTCCTCAGGAACGACAGAAGCATCGCGCCAGGCACATCCATCGACCAGGCCTGAGGATCGCCGTAGACATTGAGCCCTCGGAGAATCAGGAAGCCGGCGGTCAGGCCGACGCCCGCGCGCGTCATGAATCGCTGCCGACCGGCGGCTTCCATTCGAAGCACCCCGCCGAAGCAGTAGCCCGCGGCCATCACGGCGATCCATGGAACCAGGGGATACCCCACGACGAAGACGATGTCGTGAATGCGGAAGACGCCGGGTTGATGGAGAACGTTCCACGCGGGAGCGAATGCGCCGAAGGCGTCGGCCCGCACGCCATCGAGCGCGTTGTGCGCTCCGATCATCAGGAGGCTCAACGGCGCCAGGATGCGGACAGGCAGACGCGCCAGCACGCTCAGGGCGATCATCGAACCACCGATCGCCCACAGGATCGTGAGCAGCCACGGCCCCGAGGTCAGGCTGAAGAAGTAGGCGAAGCGAAGGACGGTGAGTTCAAGAAAGATGAGCCACAGGCCGCGAGTGAGTAGGAATCGAGAGAGACCCCCGGTCGTTCGCCCTGGTTTGTCCGCCCACAGAAACGCGCCGACGCCGGTCGTGAACATGAACACGGGTGCGCAGATGTGGGTGACCCAGCGGGTGAAGAAGAGAGCCGCATTCGTCTTCGACAGATCGTCGGGCTGGAAAGTCATGGCGCCCACGTGGAAGAAATCGCGCACGTGGTCGAGCGCCATGATCGCCATGATCAGGCCGCGGAGAGCGTCGATGGAGGGAAGCCGGGATCGATTCATGAGGGCGCTGAGCCGAAGGGTCCGGCCAGCCTAGCGAAGTCGATCTTTCCGGACGATGACCACTTGGAACTTCCGGGGCATGACCGGAAGGCTAGGCGTGAGTGAACCGGTCGCCCAGATCCTTCATGCCCATGGCCTCGGCCGCGAAATGAAATGTCCCCCGCTCCCTCATCTCCACCGCCGCCCGGTGGAACGCTCCGAGAGCAGCTCGGGCGAGGGCGCTGCCTACGCTGACCCGCCGGACTCCGAGACTGCTCAGTTCGCCGAGATCGAGTTGCACCCCTTTCAACCCCATGACCACGTTCACGGGCCGATCGACCGAGCGAACCACGGCGGCGATTTCGTCCCTGCTCGATAGCCCCGGGGCGTAGAGGACGTCGGCGCCCGCTTCCTGATAGGCCTGAAGACGCCGGATGGTGTCGACGAGGTCGGGGCGGCCCACGAGATAGTTCTCGCATCGGGCGGTGAGAGTGAATGGAAATGGAAGGCTGCGCGCGGCTGCGGCCGCCGCGCGTATCCGATCGACCGCGGGGCCCAGGGCGTAGATCGGGTCCTCCCGCCGCGCAGTGGCGTCCTCGATCGAGCCCCCCACCACTCCGGCCGCGGCGGCGAGGCGGATGGTCTCGGCCACGGTGTTCGGTGCGTCGCCGAAGCCGTTCTCCAGGTCCGCGCTCACCGGAAGGGCCGTGGCCGCGACCATCGCCTCAAGGTGGCTCATCATTTGCGGGCGGCCCACCGTGTTGTCGGCCTGTCCGAGAGAGAAGGCGAACCCGGCACTCGTGGTGGCGAGGGCCTCAAAGCCGAGCTGGGCGAGAAGCCGGGCCGTTCCCGCGTCCCAAGGATTGGGAATGATGAAGGCGTGTGACCGATGGTGAAGATCGCGAAAGATGCGGCCCTTCGTGTGCTGGGTCAGCGTTTCCTGCTCCGGCGTCGTCATCTCCGGCCTCCGAGAGTCGAAGGAGACCCCAGTGTTCCCTCCACGACCTCGACGAAGTTTCGCTCCTCGCGCAGGATGAGGCGTGCGTTCAGGGCCATCTTGAAGTTCTCCATGGCGTCAGGGTCGCTCTTCAGTCGGGCCCGATAGGACTCGTAACTCGCCAGGCTGTCGAAAGCGATGAGACCCCAGGCTACGTCATTGGTGCCTTCGTGGGGGAGAAAGTAGCCGAGCAGGTGCCCGCCGCAGCGGGGGATGATCCGGCCCCAGTTCTCCGCGTATCTCCTGAACGTCTCGCGCTGGAAGGGGTCGATCTGGTACCGGATGACGCATGTGATTCTCGTGGCTGAGTTCATGACCGGCTCACTTTCCCAGAGCCTGCGCGGACACGCTTCGCTTAGCATCAAAGTGTGAATGTCGAGGAGCCCGATCCCGACACCGCGGTCTCGCGCATTGCCGCGGCCATCGGCGAGCCCGCCCGGACCCGGATGCTCTACTGCCTGGTCGCCGGGCACGCCCGGACCAGCACGGAGCTCGCGGTGATCGGCGATGTGAGCCCTTCGACGGCGAGCGTCCATTTGAACCGGCTCCGAGCCGAGCGACTCATCAAGGTCGTGGTTCAGGGCCGGCATCGGTACTACAGCCTGGCCGGTCCGAACGTGGCTCGCGCTCTCGAGGCCTTGAGCGTTCTCGCCTTCGGGCCCGCGGCGGCTTTCGTGCCGAATACACCCAGCTCCCTTCGCGCCGCGCGAACGTGCTACGACCACATTGCCGGCGCGCTCGGTGTTGCGATTCACGACGCCTTCCGGTCGCTTGGATGGATCGCCACCGCGCCTTCGGAGAGTGCGGCATACGAGGTGACGGCCAAGGGCGATGCCGGCCTTGGCTCGCTGGGTATCGACGTCGATGCGGCGCGCGGCCTTCGCCGGAGATTCGCGTATCCGTGCCTTGACTGGAGTGAACGAAGGCCGCACCTGGGCGGAGCGCTCGCCGCCGCGGTTCTCAAGGTCGCGCTCAAGCGACGATGGGTGACCCCGGAGCTCGACAGCCGCGCGCTGGAGATCACGAACCAGGGGCGACGCGAACTGCGTTCGAGGCTCGGCATTCGCCTCTGAAGTCCTAAGATCGACGGGCGCCCTCGCGCCAACCAAGGAGAAACGATGAGACGCATTGCGAGTCTGGTGATTTTGTGCCTGGTCGCGGCCTGGGGAGTCGCCCGGACCGCTCCAGTGAGCGCCCAGTCGGGGACCGGTACCGGCGTCGACCTCATGGATGTCGACATCATGTTCATCGGCGCGCACCCCGACGACGACACCGGCGTGCTCGCGACGCTCGCCCGGTACCTCCTCGATGAAGGTTACAAGGGCACCGTGATCACCCTGACCGGCGGCGAAGGCGGCGGCAACGCCATAGGAAGGGAGAGCGGCCCGTCGCTCGGGCTCATCCGCCAGGAAGAGGAGCGACGCTCGCTCAACATGGTCGGAGTGATGGCGCCCCAGTTCATCGGCCTGCAGGACTTCTACTTCACTCTCTCCGCCGAGGAGGTCCAGAAACACTGGGGTGATACCTGGCTGTGCGATGTCGTGCGCCGCGTGCGGCTGGAGCGCCCGGAAGTCATTCTCACCATGTGGCCGGGGCCCGGCACCCATGGCGAGCACCAGATGGCCGCGCGCGCCGCCACCATCGCCTACGAGAAGGCGGGCGACCCCACGTACTGCGGCGATCAGATCACCCGCGAGTTCCTGCAGCCCTTCTCTCCCGGCAAGCTGTATTACTACCCGAACGACCCCAAGGGCGCGGGCATCGTCTCGATCCCGACCGGTGAGATGTCCCGTACCGCGGCTCGAACGTATGCCGATATCCGCGCGATCGCCGCCTCCAGCTACCGCAGCCAGGGCTTCGATCGGGGGACGCGTCTTCCCGCCGATGCGCGGCCGGAAGTCTTCCTGCTCGTGCGGTCTCGCGTCCCCGTCTCCGAACCCGAGACGCATCTCCTCGAGGGCGCGCTCCGGCCGGCCGGCACGTCGCCCGCAGGGGTACGGCTTGAAGCCGTGGCCGCGAGTTCGGACGCGGCTATCGGCGCGGATACGAACGTCGAGGTGCGCTTCGCCAATCAGACCGCCGCGACAATGAGCAAAGTTCGGCTGGGGCTGCGTGTTCCCGACGGCTGGACCGCCTCGGCCCAGGGGGAGACCGCGTTTGCGGCCCTCGAGCCCGGCAAGGCGGCGGCCGCGAAGTTCACCTTGCGCCCTGGCGCGGGCGTCGCGGTGGGCGTCCAGGGAAAGGTCCAAGCCGAGTACGAAGCCACCTGGAGCGGTCGAGCGGTTTCGGGACGAAACCCAACCTGGCTCCGTCCGGTGGCGCCGGTCCAGGTCGCATTCCGTCCGACCTTCGATATCGCGGGCTATCGCGACTTCGCAAAGGAAACCAAGACGGAGTGGGTCATCCCTTCGCTGCCCACGCGTCTGCCCCTGGTCGTGGGCCGGACCGGTAAGGTCAAGGTCAGCGTGTCCAATCGATTGGCCGAAGCGGCCCGTGGCGAGGTCACCCTGGTCAGCCCGAGCGGGATCGTCGCGAAGCCGGCGCCGGTCCAGGCGCCCGGCGGGGGTGCGGTCGAGGCCACCCTGGATGTCGAAGTTGGCAGCGCGGCGCTTCCCGCCGGGCGTCACTCCGCGCGGATTCCCGTGACCGTGAAAGCGACCACGGGCACCGCCACGAGTGAGGATGCGGCCGAGGTCTATGTCCTGCCCTCGCTCACCGCGCCGCGCGTCGCCGTCGCGCCGAAAATCGATGGCGATCTTTCCGACATGCTCTCGCTGGCCCACGGGGAGATCGGCCCGAACGACGTGTGGTGGCGCCGCCCCGCGAAGGACGCGGCCGATCTGTCGGCCGACTTCTACATCGGCTACGACGCGAAGTACCTCTATCTCGGCGCTCATGTGCGCGACGAAATGGTGGTCTGCAACATCGCCCCCGACGACGTGAAGGCGCAGCTCCGTTCCGACGCGATCGGGGTCACGGTTGATCCTTCGGGCGGCAGTCGAGACACCTCGACCACGCTGCAGGCCGCGGCCTTCCCCTGCACGACCGCGGGCTTCGGCGCGCGAGGCTTTCGCGACGCGGATGCTCGTCAGGGCCTCATGGAGGAAACCGCGCCCGGAATGCAGGTCGCGTCGAAGCGAACCGCAGAGGGCTATGACATCGAGTTCGCGATCCCCTGGTCGGCCATGCCGAAACAGCCGGCCGCCGGGGACGAGATCGGCCTCAACGTCGTGCTCTACGATGGCGACGAGAAGGATGCGCGCGTGGGCGCCAACATCTCCGAGACCGGCCTTGCCTGGGCCGCGTTCGAATGGGGCGGCAAGCAGGCTCTCCCCTATCTGTGGCCACGGGTGGTTCTCGGCCGCTGAGGGCGGGCCGCACGCAAGAGAGAACCTGACTAGGTCAGGCGGATCCGCATTTCATTCGACGGCTCGAAGCCCAGGGCCTCGTAAAGAGACCGCCCCTCCTTCGAGGCATGGAGAACGACGCGGGCCACCCGCCGTTCGCGGCACCAGTCGAGTATCGCCTCCATGATCGCGCGGGCGACGCCGTTCCGACGATGTTTGGGCTCGGTGTAGACGTTGAGGACGTAAGCCTCCACCGCGCCCTGCAGCGCTCCGGGCCTCGGCAGGAGGGGGCGCAGCCACACGCCTCCGCCCGCGATGACTTCGCCTTCGTATTCGGCCAGAAAGCCGTAGTACTCACGCGCCTGGATGAGCGCCGCGAGACGATCTTGTGAAGAGTTATCGATGATCGACGCTGCCGCACCGTCGGCCTCGCCCATGTCGCGAAACATGGACGCGCGATGTCTCGCAAGCAGCCTGGCTTCGGAGGCTTCGGCGAGGCGAAGCGAGTAGGTTCCGCGGGCCCCCGCGAAGGTTCGAATACGTGTCACGGCTCCGGATCTTGCCGCGGCTCTTTCTTGAGAGCAAACTACTCGCTCCACCAACCCGAGGAGCAGGAAACATGGCTATTCGACTGGGCGACACGGCCCCCGATTTCATCGCGGAAACCACACACGGACGCATCAGTTTCCACAAGTGGCTGGGCGATTCCTGGGGCGTCCTGTTCTCGCACCCCAAGGACTTCACGCCCGTGTGCACCACCGAGCTCGGCTACGTGGCTGCGATCAAGCCCGAGTTCGACAGGCGCAACGTGAAGGTCATCGGCCTCTCCGTGGATTCCGTCGAATCGCACGAGAAGTGGGAGGGCGATATCGCCGAGACGCAGGGGACCGCGGTGAACTTCCCCATGATCGGCGACCCCGACCGGAACGTGAGCAACCTGTACGACATGATCCACCCGAACGCGAACGACACCCTGACCGTCCGCTCGGTCTTCGTGATCGGCCCGGACAAAAAGGTGAAGCTGATGATCACCTATCCGGCGTCCACGGGGCGCAACTTCGACGAAATTCTGCGCGTGATCGACTCGCTGCAGCTCACCTCGAAGTTCAAGGTGGCGACCCCCGCCAACTGGAAGGACGGCCAGGACGTCATCATCGGCTCGTCGGTCAGCGACGAGGATGCAAAGAAGCTCTTCCCCCAGGGCTGGAAGACGGTCAAGCCCTACCTGCGCACCCTGCCCCAGCCGAAGTGACGTCGTCGTCGATTTGAAACGGCGTCATCCCGGCGAAAGCCGGGATCCACTTCCCCTGGGTCCAAGCCAGCTAGTTGAACTTCACGCTTACCAGCTTCGATACGCCCGGTTCTTCCATGGTGACGCCGTAGAGGTTGTCGGCGATCTGCATGGTCTTGCGGCTGTGCGTGATGATGATGAACTGGGTGTTGCCGCGAATGGTGTCGAGCATCTTCACGAACCGGCCGATGTTCGCGTCGTCGAGCGGCGCGTCCACCTCGTCGAGGATGCAGAAAGGCGACGGCTTGTACTTGAAGATGGCGAAGAGCAGGCCGATCGCGGTCATGGCCTTCTCGCCGCCGGAGAGCAGCAGGACGTTTTGAAGCTTCTTGCCCGGGGGCATGGCCATGATGTCGATCCCGGCTTCCAGGATGTCCTCGTTGTCGACGAGGGCGAGACCCGCGGAGCCGCCGCCGAAGAGCTGCTTGAAAGTCTCCTGGAAGTTCGCGTTGATGATGTGAAACGCTTCTTCGAACCGTGAACGGGACTCGGTGTCGATCTGCCTGATCGCGTCTTCGAGTTCCTTGATCGAGTCGAGCAGGTCCTGGCGCTGGGAGGTCATGAAGACGAAGCGTTCCTCGTTCTCCTGGGCCTCCTGAACCGCGAGCGGGTTCACCGGTCCGATCCGCTCGATCTTCTCCTTGACTTCGTTCAGTTCCTCGCGCACCGCGTCGAGGTCCTTGCCGTGGTCTTCTTCGGTCAAGGTGTCCGCGGCCTGGGCCGCGGTCTGCCCGATTGCGGCGTGAGCCTCGCGCCCGAGGTGGTCGAGGTCGGAGGCGATGCGCGCGCGACTCACTTCGATCTCGTTCAGGGCATCCTTGATGACGTCCCGCTCTTTGCGGTGCGCCTTGAGGGCTTCCTCGCGCGACTCGATCTCCGCGCGCGACCCCTTGAGGCGGTCTTCCTCCATGGCCACCGCCGCGGTCACCCGGTGTCGCTCAGTGAGGGTTTCCTCGAGCGACTTCTCGGCTTCCTGGCGTTCGACATCGAGGGCCTTCGCCTTCTCCTCGAGTTCGCGTGATCGGGTGAGCGCGTTCTCGATCCGGCTCTGCAGATCCGCGAACTCAGCGCTGAAGCGCTCCTTCATCTTGAGGGTGGCCGCTTCCTTCTCCACGAGGCCCGCGAGCGTCGAGCGCGCCTCGGTGGAAACCGCCTGCTTCTCCTCGGAATGGTTGCGGGCGGCCACCAGCGACTGCCCAAGATTCGCGAGCAGGGTCGCAGTCTGCACGCGCTCGTCCTCGGCGGCCGAAAGCTCCTTGTCGATCTCGCCGATCCGGACTTCTCCTGCCGCGCGCTCGGATTCCGCCTGCTTGAGCTCGACGTCGATCACCTGCAGCTTGCGGTCGGCGCGCACCTTTTCGTCGTCGAGCGCGGTCTTCTCGTGATCGAGGGACAGGAGGCTCTTCTCCGCGTCGTGGATCGCGTCTTCGGTCTGTTTGATGGCGAGAAGCGCCGCTTCGATGCGCGCCGCGACTTCGCCCTCGCGGGTCTTGAGTTCGACCAGTCGCGCGTCGATCGCGGCCTCGCGTTCCTTGAGCTCTTTCACCTCGCGGCGGGGGGCGAGGAAACCGCGTCCGCCGCGTCCACCTTCCACCCAGGCGCCTCGCACCACCTCTCCGTCGAGAGTCACCATGGGGGCATCGAGGGTCTCGGAAAGGGCCAGGGCGTCGGCCAGAGTGCGGACAACGAGAGCGTCGCACAGGCCGAGCTTGATGGACTCGCCGTCGGGGAGCCCCACCTTGTAGAGGTCGGTCAGACGGCCCACGATGCGGGCATCGTTCGGCGATCCGAGGGGAGCGCAAGCACCGGGGGCGCGTCCCAGGATCAGGAAGGAGGCGCGGCCTTCGCCCGACTCGGCAAGGCGCACGACTCCGGCCCGCGCGGTCTCCGCGTTTGGAACCACGAGTGCTTGCAGCGCATCGCCCAGGAAGCCTTCGACCGCTTTCTCGTATTCGGGCGCCACTTCGATGGTGTCGGCCAGGACGCCCTGGACGAGGGAGGTCTCACGGTCGTCGAGGAGGGCGCGCACGCCCGCGTCGAAGGCGCCGTGGGTGGCCACGAGTTCCTCGAGAGAGGCCCGCCGCCCCGCGAGCTGGTCGCGCTCGCGGTGAAGAGTGTCGAGCTCGCGGCCGAGGTCGCCCCGTTCGGTTTCCGCTTCGACCCGGTCCTTCCGGGCGTTTTCGAGCTTGCCCGAAAGGTCCGCCTTGACCGTCTCCACCTCGTCACGACGGGTCGCCGTCTGAACCAGCGAAGCCTCCACGCGCTCGCGCTCGCGCGACACTTCCTCGAACTCGGTTCTGAGCTTCGACAATGTCGCCTGCGCGCGTTCGACGCGCTCGTGGGCGGCGCCTCGGGCGGAGCCGAGCGCGGAGATGCGGGTGAGCGCCGAGAGCTGGGTCGAACGCGCCGAGTCCATCTCGGCCTCGACGTTGCGCAGGGCCACCACGGCCTGATCGAGCAGGGCCTCGATGCCCTGGAGCGTCGCCTCACTGGACGCGCGCTGTTCGGCGTAGGTGAGGACGTCCGCCTCGTGCTGCTTCAGGCTCTCGCCGAGGGGTGCGAGGCGCGCCTTCAGATCCTCGGCTTCCTGGAGCGCCGCCTGAGATCGCACCACTGCGTCGCGGGCCTGATCGCGGCAGTAGGTGGCGTGGGTCTCGAACTTGTTGGCCTTGAGGGTGAGTTCGGAGTGCTCGGCGCGGATGATCTCGAGCGCCTTCTCCTGTTCCATGACGCCGAGGCGTCCGGTTTCGAGCTCCGTCTCTTTCGCGGTGATGGTGGCGTCGATGCGCTCCGCGCGCTCGACCTCGACCTTCGAGCGCTCCGCGAGCTCATTCGAATCCGCCTGGAGTTTCGCGAAGGTCCGTCCATACACGATGCGCTCGAGACCAAGCTGCTCTTCGGCAAGGACCATGCGCCGCCGGGCTTTGCTGGCCTGGCGCTTGAGGGACTCCAGCTGCTTCTCGACTTCGGTGACGATGTCGTTGACGCGCAGGAGATTCTGCTGCGTCGCGTCGAGCTTGAGCTGGGTCTGGCGCCGCCGAGCGCGGTACTTCGTGACCCCCGCCGCTTCCTCGATGAGGGCGCGCCGATCCGTGGGTTTGTTGGAGAGGATCTGGCCGATCTTGCCCTGCTCGATAAAGGAATAGGCCTTCGACCCGAGGCCTGTGTCCATGAACAGCTCATGGATGTCCTTGAGACGGCAGGTCGACCCGTTCATCAGGTACTCGCTCTCGCCGTTCCGGTAGAGCCTTCGGGAGATCGTGCACTCGTCCCGGCCGTCCGTGCTGCGGCCGTTGAGACCGGTGAGTTTCAGGTTCACCTCGGCCATGCCGACCGGCTGACGGGCGGTGGTTCCCGCAAAAATGACGTCGGACATGGCCCCGCCGCGGAGGCTCTTGGCACTCTGTTCGCCGAGGACCCACGAGATGGCGTCGGAGATGTTGCTCTTGCCGCAACCGTTGGGGCCGACGATGCCGGTGACTCCCCCCTTGAAAGTCAGCTCCTGCCTGTCGCAGAACGACTTAAAGCCAACGATTTCAACCTGATCCAGACGCATCATGAAAGCGAAATTACCCCAATATGTTGTGCCAGCCAGCGACTCTAGCACAACGGAAATGGTGACTACCGAGGGTCAGAGAGGGCTCGAAAATGCCCAGAACGACCCCGCCCAGGCCTCCTCCAACGGCGCCCGCGCGGGCATTCTCGACGATTCCGGCCGCTCGACTCCAGAGGCGTTGCCGGCGGGCCCCCTCGGGAGGGCTGGGCGCCCTAGACGGTGTAGGTGCGGCCCTGGACGAACATGGTTACGTCCTTCCGCTTCAGGGCCGAGATCTCTTTCTTGATCCGGGACACGAAACGGGGCTTGGCGCCATAGATGTAGACGGGCACGTCGCGTTTGAGCTTATCGAGTTCCTTGCCGAGGAGGGCCGGTGTGAGATGCCCGGAAATGCGCGCGAGATCCTCTTCACTGTTCGGAAAGGAAGACTCTGTGATGACCGCTTTGAGGTTCTTGGTGGCGTTCACCACGTCCCAGAAGTGGTGAGTGGGCCCGGTGTCGCTGGAAAACGCCAGGGAGCCATCGCCATCGTCGACGATGAAGCCGGTGGTGGGCACGGAGTGGGACACGGGGACCGCGCGTATCTTGAGGTTTCCCACCTTCACCGCCTTTTCCGGCTCGAGGGTCACGAGTTTGAGGACGGGCGTGAGGTCGTCCGGAATCGAGGTGAAGTCGGGCCACAAGGACCCGTTGAAGAGGTGCCGGGAGAGCGCCGTGACCACCTCGTGGATGCCGTAGATGCGCAACGAGAAGCCCGGCGAAGCGAAGCTGTTGTCGATCAGGAAGGGCAGGCAGCAGGTGTGGTCGAGATGGGCGTGGGAGATGAAGACGTCCTTCACCATCGCCTGTTTGTCGACGGGAAGCGCGAAGCTCAGACCCCCGGCGTCGAGGGCCACCGTATCGTTGACCAGGAACGAGGTCATCCCCTGTCCGGGAGCTATTCCGCCGTAGCAGCCGAGGACTTTGACCTTCATGCCACCCCGGCCGAGCTAGAAAAGTCCCATCCGAAAGCAATCATTCAACTAGAGATTCCAAGATTTGGGGAGATCGAAAACAGTCTAGTGCCCGACCTACCGATCGTCAAACGTGGGCTCTGACAGCGGTTTTCAGCGTCTTCCGTCCCGGTTCAGGTCGACATTGCCGTCGCTGCCGAACTTGATCTTGCGAAGTCCGGCCCCGTCCCGCACGTAGAAAGTGCCCTTGATCTGGGCCTCGACGCGGTCCTTGTCGAGGACCTTCTTCACCGCTCCAGGGACCCGAAGGAGGTTCACGTCCACCCGGGAAACGACCTTGTCTTCCTTGAATCCGGCGAGCATCAGGGGATCGGAGCTGAAGCCATGGCCCAGGACCTGGCCGTTCAGCTTGATCTCGTAGTCGAAGCGTTCGATCCGGAGATCCTCCGGATTCACATTCCGGATCTGAAGCCCGACATCCACCCGGGCTCCCGTGAGCGAGACGCCGTCCAGGTGGATACCCGCCACCCGGACCGAGGGCGGCTTGACGGAAGCGCAGGCGGCCAGAAGGACAGCGGAACCGGTGAGAGCCACAAGACGAAATGAGCGCATGGAACCTCCAGAAGAAAGCGGCATCTTAATGGCCCTCCCCTCCTTCAGGGCGTCTGAAAGATCACACCCGGTGCAGGGCTTCGCGGGGTTCGAGCCGGCTGGCGGCGTAGGCCGGGTAGATGGCGGCGACGGTGGACAGGGCGATGATCGCGAGGGCGGCGCGAAGCACGCTCAGCGCCTCGAGGCGGGGATACAGGAAGTCGCCCCCCGCGAGCCAGGCGAGCGTGACGGTGTTCATCCTGATGCCGACACTGGCCCAATAGAGCACCATGGCGCCGCCCGCGATGACGCCCAGCACCGCGGCCACCACCCCGAGAGCCAGGCCCTCCAGAAGGAACAGGCGGACCACGCCCATCCGCCGCATTCCCATGGCTCGGACGGTGCCGATTTCGCGTGTCCGTTCGTGCACGCTCATGAGCATGGCGTTCACGATTCCGACCGCGGCGGCGGCGAACAGAAAGACCGAGAGGATGGTCAGGCTCGCCTCGTTCGCCTGGATGATCGAGAAGGAGAACCTTCCCGCTTCCTCCGCGCTTTCGACGGTGGCGGCGGGCGACAGTCCCGACACCAGAGCGCTCAGGCTCGTCCGCGTTTGCTCGAGCGCGGTGCGCGACCCGCTCGCCCGGATCTTGATGTTCGTGACTCCCTCGGGGGAATCCTCGAGCTTGCGCGCGGCCTCCAGGGGCACGAAGAAGGTGTTGTCGTACCAGGGGGCGCCCTTCCGGAAAATGCCGCAGACCACGGCATCGAGCGAGTTCATGGCGCCCTCGGGCGTCTGGATGAGGAGGGAGACGGAATCGCCGACCGACAGGCGCAGAATCCGGGCCACGGGCGCCCCCACGTACACCTCCTCCGGTTGTCCGGCGAGCACCGACCCCGCGACCGGGGGCAGTGCCTTGAAGAGCTCCGGCTCCCTGTCCGGAACGATGCCCAGCACCACCGCCGGCGTCGACCGATTGGAGGCGATCGCCGTGCCTCGCGCGTGCAGGTAGGGGGCGACCTGCTGGATCCCCAGATCGCCCGCCCGCTTTTCGATCTCCCGTATCACTACCGCGCCGTTTTCTATGCGCTCCCGCGAGTAGGCGTCAAAGGGTGAGTTCTGACGAACGAAACCTTCTTCGCGACGCACCACCATCATCTCGCCGGTCTGAACCGCGACCAGGTTGTCCGTGAGCTGGCGGGCGATGCCGTCCGACAGGCCGCTGCCGAGAATAAGGGCGGCGGTTCCAAGCGCCATGGTGCCTCCGGCGAGGGCATTCCTCCGTCGTGCGCGCAGGAGGTTCCGGAACGCGATGCCCAGGAGTCTCACACGGTCAAGTCTAAGAGGCCGCCCAGCTCCTCCATCAAAGGGAACAAGCCCCAGCCCCACCCCGTAGTCTCGTGAAACTATCTGTGGTCGTAGACTGCCTTGTAACAGGTTCGATCAACTCCCGATACCCACCGAAAGAGAAACAATCCATGAAATTTCTGCTAGCCGCTTCCGCCCTGGCCCTTGCAAGCCTCGCTCCCGCGCAGACCGTCGACGAGATCCTCGCCAAGAACTTCGAAGCCAAAGGCGGTCTCGCCAAGATCCGCGCCGTCCAGGCGATGCGCATCACCGGCAAGATCACGATTGGGCCGGGCATGGAGGCTCCCATGGTCATCGAACAGAAGCGCGGCGACAAGCTTCGGATGGACATCACGTTCCAGGGCATGACCCTGACCCCGACGGTCCTGAACGGGAGCACGTCGGGTTGGAAGCTGATGCCGATTCAGGGCAACCCCAACCCAGAGTCCCTTTCGCCCGAAGAGATGAAGGACGCGCTCGAACAGGCGGACATCGACGGGTTCCTGGTGGACTACAAGACGAAGGGCCACACCATCGAGTACCTCGGCAAGGAGAAGGTGGAGGGCACGGACGCGTACAAGCTGAAGGTCACGCTGAAGAGCGGCGACGTGCGCACCGTCTTCATCGACACCGACAGCAATCTCGAAATCAAGATCGACTCGAAGAGCACCCGGCGTGGCGCCGAGGTGGAAGGCGACACCGTCCTGGGCGACTACAAGGAGGTCGACGGCCTGATCGTTCCTCACTCGATCGACGGCGGGCAGAAGGGCTCTCCCGGGCGCCAGGTCATCACGATCACGAAGGTCGAGATCAACCCCAAGATCGACGACGCGCGTTTCGCCATGCCGGCCAAGGCGGAAGCGCCCGCGCCCGCAAAGAAGTAGCGGTCCGGAAACCGCCCGGCCGCTCGGCGACTCTTGCACGAACTCAGGGAGACACTCATGAACCGATCGCTTTCGAAGAACCTCTGGCTTGCCGGCGCCCTGGCGCTTTCCGGTTTTGCCTCCGCGCAGGACGTGAAAGTCGACTCCGACACCTTCGGCGGCCTTGAAGCCAGAAGCATTGGCCCCGCGGTCATGAGCGGCCGCGTTTCCGCCATTGACGCGGTCGCGGGCGAGCGTCTGACCATTTACGTGGGCGCCGCCTCGGGCGGCGTGTGGAAGTCGGATGACGGCGGCGTCAAGTTCAAACCCGTATTCGACAAGTACAACCCGTCCATCGGGGATATCAAGATCGATCCGAAGAACCCGAAGACGGTCTGGGTGGGCACGGGTGAGTCGTGGGTCAGGAACAGCGTGTCGGTGGGCGACGGCATCTACCGGTCGACCGACGCCGGCGACAGCTGGCAGAAGCTCGGTCTCGAAAAGACCGAGCGCATCGCGCGGATAGCGGTCGACCCCGCCGACTCCTCCAGGGTCTTCGCCTGCGCCCTCGGCCCGCTCTTCAACGACAGCGACGAACGCGGCGTCTACCTGACGAAGGACGCCGGCAAGACATGGGAAAAGACTCTCCCGGGCGCGCCTGACGCGGGCTGCGCGGACCTCTCCATCGATCCGAAGGATGGGAAGACGGTGTACGCGGCGATCTGGCAGCATCGCCGCCAGCCGGACTTCTTCACCTCCGGCGGTCCGAAGAGCGGCCTCTTCAAGTCGACGGACGGCGGCGCCACGTGGCGCAAGCTCACCAAGGGCCTGCCCGAGGGCGATCTCGGACGCATCGCCGTTTCGGTGTCTCCCGCGAAGTCGAATGTCGTCTACGCGACGGTGGAGGCAAAGAAGACCGGCCTCTATCGCTCGGAAGATGCGGGGGAGACCTGGGCGCTCATCAGCACCGCGGCGGTGGTGGCGGGGCGTCCCTTCTACTTCTCCCGCCTCGTCGCCGATCCGGTGAACCCGAACCGCGTCTACAAGACGAGCTTCGGCGCGGGCACGTCCGACGACGGCGGCAAGACCTGGAGCGCCCTGTCCGGCAACTTCCATGGCGACGTCCACGCGATCTGGGTGAACCCGAAGAACACCGACGAGCTGCTTCTCGGCAGCGACGGTGGCGCCTACCACTCGTGGGACCGCGGCAATCGATGGCTCTTCGTCGAGAACCTGCCTCTCGCCCAGTACTACCACGTGGCCGTCGACATGGAATTCCCGTTCAATGTCTACGGCGGCTTGCAGGACAACAACTCGTGGTGGGGCCCCTCGAAGACCGGCGGGCCCATCGGCAACCGCGAGTGGAGCCCGCTTTCCGGTGGCGACGGCTTCTGGGCCTTCCCCGATCCGAACGATGAAGATCTCGTCTACTCCGAGATGCAGGGCGGCAACGTGTACCGCACCAGCCGCAAGACCGGGGAGCAGAAGGACATCAAGCCCTCTCCCGTGGTGGGCGATCCGAAGTACCGCTTCAACTGGAACACCCCCATTCACATGTCGCCCACCCAGAAGGGCGTCATGTACATCGGTGCGCAGTTCCTCTTCCGCTCCGCCGATCGGGGAGAGAGCTGGCAGAAGATCTCGCCGGATCTCACCACCAACGATCCGAAGAAGCAGCGCCAGAACGAGTCCGGCGGCCTGACCCGTGACAATTCCACCGCCGAGAACCACACCACGATCTTCGCGATCAGCGAGTCGCCGAAGAACCCGCAGGTGGTGTGGGCCGGCACCGACGACGGGAACCTGCAGGTGACTCGCGACGGAGGCAAGACCTGGACGAACGTCGCCGCGAACACCGGCGTTCCGAAGGGCACCTGGGTTTCCCGCGTCGAGGCGTCGCCGCATGACGAGGGCACGGCCTTCGCCACCTTCGATGGCCACATGACCGGCGACATGAATACCTACGTCGCCAAGACCACCGACTTCGGCAAGACCTGGACGTCGCTCGCGACCGCGGACACCAAGGGGTACGCGCATGTCATCAAGCAGGACACCGTCAACCCGAACCTCCTTTTCCTCGGCACCGAAACCGGCCTCTTCCTGACCATCGACGGAGGGAAGCAGTGGGCGCAGTTCACGAGCGGCCTCCCCATGGTCGCCGTGCGGGATGTCGTGGTGCATCCCCGGGACCACGACATGGTCCTCGCCACCCACGGCCGCGGAGTGTATGTGGTCGATGACATCACCCCGCTCCGCGCTCTGACGCCGGAGATCCTCAACACAGACTTCGCGTTCCTGCCCACGAGGCCCGGCCAGCTGCTGATCGAGGGCGCGGGCTTTGGCGGCGCCCCCTGGTTCGGAGACCACGAGTTCGCGGGCGTCAGCCCGGAGGGCGGTGCGCCCATCGTCTACTACTCGAAGCGGCGTCACGTGGTCGGAGACTTCAAGTTCGAGGTGAGGGACAGCGCCGGCAAGCTGCTCGCCACGATCCCCGCTTCGAAGCGCCGCGGCGTCAACCGCATCGTCTGGTCGACCCGCGATCAGGCTCCCAGGTTCGCGGCCGGAGCGGGCGTGATTCCGAGCCTCGGCGCTTTCTTCGGCGCGCGGGCCGTCTCGAGCAAGTACTCCGTGACCGCCCTCAAGAACAAGGACTCGTACAAGGGGGAAGTGACACTCGTCGGCGATCCGCGCGTGACCTACAGCGCCGCCGACCAGACCCTGCAGCTCGAAACCACCGCGAAGCTCTTCGCCCTGGTCGAGCGGCTGACTTTCCTGGTGGAGTCCATCACCGATCTGCGCGACCAGACGAACGACCGGGTGGGGAAGCTCGGGCCCAAGGATGCGGTCTTCTCGAAGAAGGCGGCGGCCTTCGCCGCCGGCCTAGAGGCCCAGCGGGTAGCTCTCGTCGCCCAGCAGGAGGGCGAGGGAATCTCGGGCGAAGAGAAGCTTCGCGAAGAGCTTGGAATGCTCTACGGGAACGTCAATGGGTACAACGGCAGACCTACGAAATCGCAACTCGATCGCATGACCGCCTTGTCGAAGGACCTCGACGCGGCGTGGGCGAAGTTCAACGCGACTTCGAAGGAAATGGGCCTTCTGAACGCCGACTTCGCCAAGCGAAAGCTCGATCCGATCAAGCCCATGACGGAAGAAGCGTGGCGCAAGAAGTAAGAAAGTCCTTGACCCTCCGTCCGACCTGTGATTAACATCCGCGCCCTGTCATGAATCTTTCGATGCCCTCGCGACCTGTCAGCCCGATCACGGGCGCGGCGTCGCTTGGCATTTCGATTCTCCTCGTCGTGGCCCTGGTTATTGGGCCCCGGGGGACGGTGATCTAGGCAAACGGGCCTGAGGATCACCAAGACCCCCGAGGGAAACCTCGGGGGTTTTGCTTTTTCAGGCCTCTTCGAAAGGAAAGGGCGACGCGGCATGAACGAGCGGGAATCGAGAGGGAGGAGTCTTACCGGAGCCAGGATCGTGTGGGAGTGCCTGCTTCGCGAGAACGTCGATGTCGTGTTCGGTTACCCGGGCGGGTGCCTGCTCCCCATCTATGACGTGATGGAGGAGTACCCCATCCACCACGTTCTCGTCCGCCACGAACAGGGCGCCGCGCACATGGCCGATGGTTACGCCCGCGCCTCCGGGAAAGTCGGCGTGGCTTTCGCGACCTCCGGGCCCGGAGCCACCAACCTCACCACCGGGATCGCGAACGCGATGCTTGATTCGGTGCCGGTTGTCTTCATCACCGGCCAGGTCGCCTCGCACCTCATCGGCAGCGACGCCTTCCAGGAGACCGATGTCACCGGCATCACTCTGCCCATCACGAAGCACAACCGTCTGGTGATGCGGGCGGAAGACATCGCCCCGGCCTTGAGGGAAGCCTTCGCCATCGCACGCCACGGCCGTCCGGGACCGGTGCTCGTCGACATCTGCAAGGACGCGCAGCAGAAAGAGGCGATCTTCGAGTGGCGGGATGTCCCCGACTATCCGAGCCTGCGCCCGCGACCCGGCGTCTCCACCGCGGACCTCGAGCGCGCGGCGGACCTGATCCGGTCGGCGGAGCGGCCGGTGATCCTCGCGGGCCACGGCGTCATCAAATCCGGCGCTACCCGCGCCCTCGTTGCTTTCGCCGAGCGCACGGGCACCCCGGTGGCTTCCACCCTTCTCGGCCTCGGCGGATTCCCCGCCTCTCATCCGCTCTCGCTCGGGATGATGGGCATGCACGGCGAGGCCTACGTGAATCAGGCCATTCAGAACGCCGACCTGCTGCTCGCCTTCGGCATGCGTTTCGACGATCGCGTCACCGGCAACCTCAAGTCCTACGCCCCGCGCGCCCGCAAGGTACATGTAGAGATCGACGCCGCGGAGATCGGGAAGAACGTCGCGGTGGACGTGGCCCTCGTGGGTGATCTCCGCGTGGTCCTCGAGGCCCTGAGCCCTCTCGTCTCCGAAAAGCGCCACGTTGAGTGGCTTCGCCGCATCGACGCCGGTCGGGCCGACACGAAGGGGCGCGACATCCTCCACCAGGAAGACGACGGGAACCTCTACGCGGCGCACGTGCTGCACGACCTGTGGGAGGCCACGAAAGGCGAGGCGATCGTGGTCACCGATGTCGGTCAGCACCAGATGTGGGAGGCGCAGTACTACGCGCACGAGACGCCGCGCAGCCTGATCACCTCCGGCGGCCTCGGCACCATGGGCTTCGCGCTGCCCGCGGCGATTGGCGCCAAGTTCGCCCGGCCCGAGGCGGAGGTGTGGGTGGTGGTGGGCGATGGGGGCTTCCAGATGACCCAGGCCGAGCTCGCGACCATCCAGCAGGAAGGCATCGCCATCAACATCGCCATCATCAACAACGGCTTCCTGGGCATGGTCCGCCAGTGGCAGGAGTTCTTCTACGAGAAGCGTTACGCGCAGACGCCCATGCTCTCGCCCGATTTCGTCAAGCTCGCGGACGCGTACGGGATGACCGCGCACCGGGTCACCCGCCGCCGCGACGTAATCCCCGTCGTGCGCGCGGCGCGAAAATCCGGCGCGGCTGTGCTCATCGATTTCCGCGTGGTCCAGGAAGAAGCGGTCTTCCCCATGGTTCCCGCGGGCGCCGCCCTCGACGCCATGATCCGGCGGCCCGTCCTTCAGGATGAGGAGGCCGTGGCATGAGGCACACCCTGGTGGCGCGGGTTTTTGACGAGCCCGGCGTTCTCAATCGCGTGGCGAGTTTGTTCCGCCGCCGCGCCTTCAACATCGAGAGCCTGACCGTGGGGCAGAGCGAGGCGAAGGACTACTCGCGGATGACCGTGGTCGTCGACACCGCGCGCGTGCCCGCACGTCTGGTCGAGGAGAGCCTGCGCAAGCTCGTCCCGGTGGCGGAGGTGCGGGACGTGACCGACCTGCCCACCGTCGACCGCGACCTGGCACTCATCCGGGTGCGCTGCGTGCCGGCCGACCGGGCGGAGGTGGCGCAGCTCGCGGACATCTTCCGCGGGCGCATCGTGGACGTGGCGCCGGAGTCGGTGATCGTCGAGGTCACGGGCGACGGCGCAAAGGTCGACGGCCTCGTCGACCTGCTGCGGCCGCGAGGAATTCTGGAAATGGTGCGTACCGGGAAAGTGGCGATGCTCCGCGGCGTCACCCCGGCGGCCTGAACGACGGACCCCAAGGCAAGGAGAAGAGACATGGCGAAGATCTACTACGACAAGGACGCGAGCCTCGACGAGTTGCGGGGCCGCCGCATCGCGATCATCGGCTACGGCAGCCAGGGGCATGCCCACGCCCTCAATCTCCGCGACAGCGGGTGCGAGGTGGTGGTGGGCCTCTCCGCCACGAGCGGGTCGCGGGGGAAGGCCGAAGCCGAGGGCCTCGCCGTGCTCTCTCCCGCGGCCGCCGCGGACCAGGCCGACATCGTGATGGTTCTGACCCCGGACACCACCCAGGCCGCGCTCTACCGCGAAGAACTCGCGCCGAACCTGCGGGCGGGCAACACCCTGATGTTCGCGCACGGCTTCAACATCCGCTTCGGAGCGATCGAGCCGCCTCCCGGAGTCGACGTGTCGATGATCGCGCCCAAGTCCCCGGGCCACCGGGTCCGCGAGGTATTCAAGGAGGGCCAGGGCACGCCCGCCCTCCTCGCCGTCCATCGCGATGAGACGGGCCGCGCGAAGCAGACGGCTCTTTCCTACGCGCGGGCGCTCGGCTGCACCCGCGCCGGGGTCATCGAGACCACCTTTGCCGAAGAGACCGAGACCGACCTCTTCGGCGAGCAGGCGGTCCTTTGCGGCGGCGTTTCCGCGCTCGTGAAGGCGGGCTTTGAAACCCTGGTCAAGTCGGGCTACCAGCCAGAGATCGCCTATTTCGAGTGCATGCACGAACTGAAGCTGATCGTCGATCTGATGTACCGCGGCGGCCTCTCCTACATGCGCTATTCGATTTCCGACACCGCCGAACACGGCGACTACACGGGAGGCCCGCGCCTCGTGACCGACGAGACGCGCCGCGAGATGTTCCGCATGCTCTCCGAGATCCAGAGCGGGGCCTACGCGAAAGCCTGGATCGCCGAGAGCGAGAAGGGCCGGCCCTGGTTCCACGAGCAGCGGCGCCGCGAACGGAATCACCCGATCGAGAAAGTGGGCGCGCAACTCCGGGGCATGATGCCCTTCCTTGACCCCGTCACCGTCTCCGATGAGGGATCCGCGGTGAAGGCCAAAGCGCCCGAGCCGCAACTCACGCCGGCCTGATCGGACGTCTAAGCTCAGCCAACGCGCCGGGGCGGGCGCATCAATGCCTGAGGAGGCCCCAAACGCATGAGAAGCCAGCTCATCAAGGACGGACCGGAACGCTCGCCCAACCGGTCGATGCTGCGCGCGATCGGATACACCGACGAGGATTTCAAGAAGCCCTTCGTCGGGATTGCCAACGCCCACAGCACCACCACGCCCTGCAACGCCGGCCTCCAGGTCCTGGTGAATCGCGCGGAGGCGGCGTGCCGCGAAGTGGGCCTCGTGCCTCAGACCTTCGGCACACCCACGGTGTCGGACGCGATCTCCATGGGCACGGTCGGCATGAAGTACTCGCTCGTGTCCCGTGAGGTCATTGCCGACGCGATCGAAACGGTATGCGGGGCCGAGCGCCTCGACGCCGTCCTCATCGTGGGCGGGTGCGACAAGAACATGCCCGGCGCCATGATCGCGATGGCTCGCCTCGACATTCCCGCCGTCTTCGTCTACGGAGGCACGATCAAGCCGGGGCATCTCGACGGCCGGGACCTCACCATCGTGAGCGCCTTCGAGGCGGTGGGGCAGTGGAGCCAGAAGAAGATCACCACCGAAGAGCTCGGGCGGATCGAGCGCGCGGCGTGTCCGGGTGCCGGGTCGTGCGGGGGCATGTTCACCGCCAACACGATGTCTTCGGTGATCGAGGCCATGGGGCTGTCCCTGCCCCATTCCTCGACTATGGCCGCGGTGGATGAGGAGAAGGCTGATTCGGCCGCGGAGTCCGCGCGCGTGCTTGCACGCGCCATCGCCTCGAATCTCACCCCGCGGAAGATCATGACAAGGAAAGCGTTCGAGAACGCGATCGCGGTGGTGATGGCGCTCGGCGGCTCGACGAACGCGGTGCTCCATCTCCTCGCCATCGCCCACAGCGCCGAGGTAGCGCTCACTCTCGACGACTTCGAGGCGATTCGCGCGCGCGTGCCCGTCCTGTGCGACCTCTCCCCCTCGGGCCGCTACGCCACCACCGACCTCCATCGAGCGGGAGGCGTTCCCCAGGTAATGAAGATCCTTCTCGAGCACGGTGTGCTCCATGGCGACGCTCTGACCATCTCGGGAAAGACGATCGCCGAGTCGCTCGTGGGCGTCGCGTCGGAGCCGCCTTCGGGTCAGGACGTCATCCGCTCGTGGAGCCGGCCGGTCCACGCTCAGGGACATCTCGCGATCCTTCGCGGGAACCTGGCCGAAGAGGGTTCGGTGGCCAAGATCTCCGGTCTCAAGACCATCAAGATGACCGGCCCGGCCCGCGTGTTCGAGTCGGAAGAGGAGTCCCTCACCGCCATTCTGGCTGGCAAGATCCGGCCCGGCGATGTCGTGGTCATCCGTCATGAAGGGCCGCGCGGCGGCCCGGGGATGCGGGAGATGCTCGCCCCCACATCGGCACTGATGGGCGCCGGGCTGGGTGAGAGCGTGGGGCTCATCACCGACGGCCGGTTCTCGGGGGCGACCCATGGCCTCGTGGTCGGCCACGTGTCCCCCGAAGCCGCCACCGGAGGCCTCATCGGTCTCGTGCACGAAGGCGACAGCGTGACCGTGGACGCGGAAGCGCGCCTGCTTTCCCTCAATGTTCCCGAGGCGGAGATCTCGAAGCGCCGCGCCGCGTGGAAGACGCCGGCGCCTCGTTTCACACGCGGCGTCCTCGCGAAATACGCCCGTGTCGTCTCGTCGGCGAGCCGAGGAGCGGTTACGGACGGGGAATGATCGCCCTTCGCGAATAAACTGCGCCCTTCATCCCATGAAGTCCTCCCGGAACACGAAACCCGAGCCGACCGAGGTCTCGATCGGCAACGTGGTCATCGGCGGCCAGCAGACCGTGATCATCGCGGGCCCGTGTGCGGTCGAGAGCCACGATCACCTGATGCGCATCGCGCGTTCGGTCAAGGCTTCGGGCGCCCATCTCCTCCGCGGCGGCGCCTTCAAGCCGCGCACCTCGCCCTACTCCTTCCAGGGTCACGGCGATGAGGCTCTCAAGTGGCTTTCCGAGGCCCGCGCGGTCACCGGGCTCAAGGTGGTCAGCGAGGTGATGGACGTGCGCCGGGTCGAGTCCATGTCCCGCGTCGTCGATTGCCTGCAGGTGGGCACGAGGAACATGCAGAACTTCGACCTGCTCCGCGAGCTCGGACGCGTGCAGAACGCCGTCCTGTTGAAGCGCGGCATGTCCGCGACCATCGAGGAGTGGCTGCTCGCCGCCGAGTACATCCTCGCCGAAGGCAATCCCAACGTCATCCTCTGCGAACGGGGCATCCGCACCTTCGAGAGCGCCACCCGGAACACCCTCGACCTCTCCGCGATCCCCGTGCTTCGTTCTCTTTCCCACCTTCCCATCGCGATCGATCCCTCCCACGGTACCGGCCGGAGGGACGGGGTCGCCCCCATGACCAAGGCCGCGATCGCCGCGGGAGCGGACGCGGTGATGATCGAGGTCCACGACGACCCCGAGCGCGCCCTCTCCGATGGCGCCCAGAGCCTGTCTCTCGAGGCCTTCGACGCGCTCATGAAGGACGCGAGCCTCATCGCCGACGCCTGCTCCCGGCCCTTCCAGGGCCAGCGCGTGGTGCCTTTCGCCAGCCGCACCTCCAGCGGGGCGGTTTGACAATGTCGCGCCGCCGGACTTACTCTCTCCGTCCGATGTCCAGCCTGACCCTCCTGAGAACAGTGGCCCTGCGGAGCGACGTGTCGTCGCTCGCGCTGGTTATTGGTCTCATTCTCATCGTCCTTACGGGCGGGGGTCCCGTCTAGCGAGGCAAGACAAGCCGAGCGAGACGAAAGGCCCCCGAGGGAAACCTCGGGGGTTTTGCTTTTTCAGGGAAAGAATGATCATGAACACCAAGAACGAGAACGAAAACACCAACGAGGCCCGCGACGCGAGATCGAATCCGCCCGGGTCCGAGCCCTACGATTCCGAGGCCGCGCCCGCCAAGGATGGATCCGACTTCCGCGAGACGCCCGAGCGAGGTTACGGCTGGGGGGTCTAGCGTTTAGGCTTCGCCCATGAACCTCGAGTCGAAATTCGTCTGGATGAACGGCGCCCTCGTGCCCCACGAGAAGGCGACGGTTCCCTTCCTCACTCCCGCGCTGCACTACGGCACCGCGGTATTCGAGGGTATGCGCGCTTACGACACGCCCAGGGGCCCGGCGATCTTCCGCCTCAAGGATCACATCAATCGCCTTTTCCAGAGCGCCGCCATCTTCGGATTCACCAAGCTGCCCTGGACGCAGGATGAGGTCATCGCGGGATCGAAGGCGGTGGTGCGCGAGAACGGCTTCACCGCGTGCTATGTCCGTCCTCTCATCTTCGCGGCTTCGGGCCATATGAGCCTGAACCTCCTGGGCATCGTTCCCGGGATCGGGATCGCGGCCTGGGAGTGGAAGGGCTTCGTCACTCCCGAGGCCGAGGCCCTGGGTCTTCGGGCCAACGTGTCGTCCTTCACCCGTCACCACCCGAACGTGATGATGACGAAGTCGAAGCTCGCGGGGAACTA
>JAIBCN010000035.1 GCA_019694155.1 Vicinamibacteria bacterium
CCGGCCGCGCCCGCCGATCCTCTGCGCATCGCTCTCGACCTCAAGAGCCCGGATGCCGATGTCCGGGAGAAAGCGGCCTTCGCCCTTGCCTCCCTCGGGCCGGAGGCGCAGCCCGCGACCCGCGCCTTGATGGCTGCGCTCACCGACGCCAACCCGGCGGTGCGCGTCGCGGCCGCCCAGGCGCTGGGGCGGATCGGGACAGGCGCGATCGCGGCCCTGGCTCCTCTCACGGCGGCACTGACCGATCCGGATCCCGCGGTGCGGAACGCCGCCCAGGCCGCGCTGCTCTCCGTCCAGGGGCGGTAGACGCGGGTCAGTCCTAGCCGGAGCCTGCCCTGGCGAAAGCCGGGCCGGGGATGACTATCACTCGGGCCCTTAGAACTCTCGACGGCCTTCGAGGGCCCGAGTCATAGTCACTTCATCGGCCCATTCGAGGTCGGAGCCGGCGGGGATGCCGGTGGCTATGCGGGTGACCTTGACGCCGAGGTTCTTGAGCAGTCGGGCGAGGTAGATCGCGGTCGCTTCACCTTCGACGGTGGGCGATGTCGCGAGAATCACCTCGGTGGCGAGGCCCTGGCGAACACGGTCGAGGAGGCCCTGGATGCGAAGTTCGTCGGGACCGATGCCCTGGATGGGCGACAAGGCCCCGTGAAGGACGTGGTAGCGGCCGCGATAGCCGCCGCTTCGATCCACAGCCATGATGTTTCCGGGCTCCTCCACCACGCACACCACGGTGTCGAGCCGCGAAGGGTCGGCGCAGATCGCGCAAACCGGCAGGTCGGTGAACGCGTTGCATCGCTCGCACAGGCCGATGCTCGCGGAGAGAGTCTCGATGGCGGCGGCGAGGCGCTTGTTGTCCTCGGCGCGGCCCTTGAGGAGGTGGAAGGCCACCCGCTGGGCGGACTTGGGACCAAGGCCGGGAAGGCGGCGCAACTCCTCGATCAGGCGGGCAATGGGTTCGGGATAGTCCATTTGGGTGATTGCGAACGGCAAGTCTAAGGGGCAGGTGTATCCTTCGCCCTGATCTCGTGGCTTGTCTTCCCCCCCGTTTCGGGTGAGAGGGCCGTTTTCGTATTGGAACCGCGCCAGGAGTTAAGTGTTTTTAAGGAGTCTTGGATGGCTGGGCCCGATATTGTCATGTACGAGGTGGAGTTCAACCAGATCAAAACGATCCTGGCGAAACTCCGCACCGACAGCAACGCGCAGGTGGTCTTTCTGGTCGACAAGAACGGCCAGCAGATCGCGACCGCCGGCGAGGCGGAGAACATCGACGCGACCTCGCTCGCCTCGCTGACCGCGGGCAACGTCGCCGCCACCGACGGCCTCGCCAAGCTCATCGGCGAGAAGGAATTCTCGATCCTCTTCCACGAGGGCGAGAAGGACAACATCCATATCTCCATCGTGGCTTCGAGGGTCATCCTCGTGGTCATCTTCGACGAGAGGTCGTCCCTGGGCCTGGTGAGGCTCCGGGTCAAACGGGCCTCCGCAGAACTCGCCGAGGTCTTCGCCGGGCTCCTCGCCAAGATGGAGCAGGAAAAGGCCAAGGGCGCCGCTTCGGAACACGCCACCCCGTTCTCCGAAATCACGGATGACGACATAGACGCTCTGTTCGGGTAAGCCCGCGCTCTTAACCGAATAAAAGGCCTCTTCCAAAACCCGCGATGACCTTCATCAACTACGCCTCTCGTGAGATCAACTGCAAGATCGTCTACTACGGTCCCGGCCTGTGCGGGAAGACGACGAATCTTCAACACATCTACGACAAGAGCAACGTCGGCACCAAGGGCAAGCTGATCTCGCTCGCCACCGAGACCGACCGCACCCTCTTCTTCGACTTCCTCCCTCTCGAACTCGGCACGGTGCGCGGCTTCAAGACCCGCTTCCATCTCTACACCGTCCCCGGCCAGGTCTTCTACGACGCCTCCCGCAAACTCATTCTCAAGGGCGTGGACGGCGTGATCTTCGTGGCCGATTCGCAGGAAGAGCGCATGGACGCCAACATCGAAGCTCTCGACAACCTGGTCACCAACCTCAAGAGCCAGGGCTACGACTTCAACACCATCCCCTACGTGCTCCAGTTCAACAAGCGGGACCTCCCCACCGCAATGCCCGTCGAGGAGATGAAGAAGCTCCTCTGCCGTCGCAACGAGCCCATCGTCGAAGCGTGCGCGGCCAAGGGCACGGGCGTGTTCGAGACCCTTCGCGCGGTGGCGAAGGTGGTCCTGCAGGAACTCAACAAGGGGCAATAGGCGAAGGGCGCTGTTCCTCGCCCCACAGAAGACGTTCCTCGCGATCGAGCCCGCGCCCCGTGCGCACTCCGTCCGCGACGACCAACCCCACGAGGCCGGCCGCCGCGAGCCAGACCAGGGGCGTCACCATGGCCTGTGCCCCGGGCCAGGCCCACAGACCGAGGTTCAAGACGGCGAGAAGGAGGCGCGTCTCGGTTCCCCCGACGCCGCCGAAGGCGATCTGGAACACCCGCGTGGTGTGCGCCTTGAGCGCGATGTGGATCTGCAGCAGCAGGTATGCGGCGAGCAGGCCGAGCGACGCGTTGGGCGACGCGAGGCCCGAGCCCGCAAGGCCGCCGAGCAGGAAGATGGCGCCGAAGGCATCCACGAGGTGATCCACGTAGAAGCCGTAGCGCGGGCGCTGCTTCTGGCGGACACGGGCCACGGTGCCATCGAGGCTGTCGCCGAACCAGTTGAGGAACAGGAAGAGGTTCACCCCGAGCAGGGCGAGGGGAGAGAAAGCGACCAATCGGTAGCACACACCGGCGCCCGCCATCGACAAGCCGCCGAGAGCGGTCAGGTGATCGGGGCCGATCCAGGCGGGCAGGCGACGGGCCAGGCCGACGAGGACCTTCTTCTCGAAATCTGCGGTCAGGCTTCTGAGCTCGCGGGTCGAAAGCGTGGGCTGCGAGGTCGCGGCGATTGCGGAATTCATTGGTTCTCCTTGTCTCGGCCGGAAAGGCCCGACCACGAAGAAACGCTACGGGAGCAAGACCAGGGGCGTCCCTAAGGAAACCGTGAAATGATCCAAAGGAACTCCAAAAGGCTCCCATGACTCTGCACGCCATCGGTCCCTTCACTCTCGACACCCGGACCCTCCTGCTCCTGCGCGAAGGGGAGATCGTGAAGATCCCGATGAAGACAGTGGAAGTCCTCCTGGCCCTGCTCAGCCGCCAGGGAGAGATCGCGACCAAGGACGAACTGCTGAAAGCGGCCTGGCCGGACAGCATCGTGGAAGAGGCGAACCTGACTGTCCACGTGGCGCTGCTCCGGAAGACCCTGGGCGCGGCGGCGCCCATCGAGACCATTCCCAAACGCGGCTACCGCCTTCTGGCGGCGCCACTCGATCCTTCGCCTGAGACGGCGCCCGAACGCCAGGTGCGCGAAGCCGTTCTGCGGGGGCGGTACTTCTGGAACAAGTTCACCCGCTCTTCTCTCGAACGCGCGGCCGCGGCTTTCGGCGAGGGTCTGGCCATCGACCCCGATTCGGGCGAGGCGCATTCGGGCCTCAGCGATACCCGGCTCATGCAGGGTCTCTTCGGCTTCGATCCCGACCGGCGCGTGTTCGGAGTCGCGCGCGAACACGGAGAGAAGGCGGCCGGCTTCGCGCCTCTATCGGCGGACGCGCAGGCGTCCCTTGCTTTTTCCGGGCTCTTCGACCGCTTTGACTTCATGGGCGCGGAGGCGGCGCTCGAAAAGGCGAGGGCCCTGGCGCCCGGCCGGGTCGAACCGCACCTGTGGTCGGCCCTGTTTCACGCCCTGCGCGGGGACACGCTGCGCGCTCTCGCCGCGGCACGGGCGGCGTCCGCCATCGACCCCATCTCTCTCAAGGTCGTGGTGGGATCGGGCTTCCATCTCTATCTCTCCGAACAGTACGAGCCGGATCTCGACCCGCTCCAGCGCGCCCTGGAGCTGGAGCCCGAGTTCGCGGTCGCTCTTTGGGCCATGGGCCTCGCCCTTGACCAGCTCGGGAGGTTCGAGAGCGCGCGCACCGGGCCGCCGTCCTCCACTCCGGTTCGTCCCCGACCATGGAGTCGAATCTCGCCAGATCCCTGGCCCTTTCCGGAAGGCGCGCCGAGGCCGAGGCCCTGCTCGACCGGCTGGGCGCCGCGGGCCTCGCTCCCTACCGGATCGCGGCGATCGAGACTGCGCTCGGCGAAAATGCGCGCGCAATCGCTTCGATCGAGCGCGCCTTCGAAGTGAGGGATCCCTGGCTCGTGGTGCTCAAAGTGGACCCCATGCTCGAGGCGATCCGCAACGACCGGCGTATCGTCGCCATCCAGAAAGAGGTGTTGATTGGCTGATTCGGAGACCGGAAGAATGAAGGCGGTGGAGATCGCCGAACCCGGGGGGCCCGAGGTGCTGCGCGTGGTGGAGCGCGATATTCCGAGGCTCGGCGCTTCGGACGTCCTCATCCGGGTGTCGGCGGCCGGGGTGAATCGGCCCGATCTGCTTCAACGCGAGGGCAAGTACCCTCCTCCGTCGGGCGTCACGGACATTCCCGGCCTCGAGGTGTCCGGCGTCGTGGTCTCGGTGGGAAGCGATGTGGCGTGGCCCCGGGTGGGTGATTCGGTGATGGCCCTCGTCCCCGGCGGCGGCTACGCCGAGTATTGCGCGGCGCCCGCGGGATCCTGCCTCAGGATCCCGGCCGGTTACTCCTCCATCGATGCGGCGGCGGTGCCGGAAACGTTCTTCACGGTGTGGGCCAACGTCTTCGAAAGCGCCCGACTGCAGCCCGACGAGACATTCCTCGTCCACGGAGGCAGCAGCGGGATCGGCACGGCGGCGGTGCAGATGGTGAAAGCGCTCGGCGGCAGGCCCTTTGCGACCGCCCGGGGTCCCAGGAAGTGCGCGGCGGTGGAAGCGCTCGGCGCCCTTCGTTGCATCGACTCCACCACGCACGATTTCGTGAAGGAGATGAAGGACCTGACGGAGGGCCGCGGGGTCGACGTCATCCTCGACATGCTCGGCGGCGACTGCACGCAGCGCAATCTCCAGGCGCTTGCTTTCGAGGGCCGCCTGGTACAGATCGCCACCCTCCTCGGCACGCGCGCGGAGGTCAACATGGGGATGATCATGCAGAAGCGGCTGACCCTCACCGGGTCCACCCTTCGCTCGCGGCCGGACTTCGAGAAGGCGCGGATCGCCCGGGCGGTCGCCGACCGCGTGGTGCCGCACATGGAATCGGGGGCCATCCGTCCGGTCATCCACATGACCTTCCCCCTCGAAGCCGCGGGGAAGGCCCACACGCAGCTCGAGGAAGGCAACGCCGTGGGAAAGATCGTCCTGATCGTCGGCTAGAGCCCGGCCGAAGGCCGGAAGGCTGTCAGTGCATATCGTCCTCGGGCTCGAGCCCGGGGATCGCGAGCTGTCGCGGCGCGTGGGAGACGGTTTCGATCTCCGGGATGTCCTCGCCCACCGCCGCCCCGAGCTCTTTGAAGCGGCGGGCCTGGACGAGCACGCGGCTTTCCATGGAGCCCACGGCCTTGTTGTAGGCGAGGGTGGCGCGGCCCAGGGCCTCGCCGACCTGGCTCAGGTGAGCAGCCATCACGCCGATCCGGTTGTACAGCTCCTTGCCCAGTTCCGAGATCTGCTCGGCGCTCTCAGCGATGCGCTCCTGCCTCCATCCGTAGGCGGCGCCCTTGAGCAGAGAGAGCAAGGTCATGGGACCGGCAGGGATGACGTTGCCGGAGACCGCGTCGTCGAGAAGCGCCGGGTCCGCCTGCACCGCGTCGGCGAAGGCGCTCTCGATGGGCACGTACATCACCACGAAGTCGGGGCTCGAGGGGAGTGGGTCCGAGTAGGACTTGTCGGAGAGTTCGGCCACGTGCTTGCGAAGCTGCCT
>JAIBCN010000110.1 GCA_019694155.1 Vicinamibacteria bacterium
TCGAAACTCACTCCCGCGGGGCCCTTCGATGCGGGCCCGAGCGGAACGGGTTCCTGACCCGGACTCCGCCGTACGACTGACCGTCGCTCAGATCTTCTGAGAGGACGGTGTCGCAGCCGGCGATCCGCGCGGCCTCGATGATCGCCGCGTCCCAGTAGGAGAGCCTGAAGCGCCGGCACGAGGCGACGGCGGCGCGGAAAAGGTCCAGGGTACTGTCCTGGACCTCAAAGGCCTGCCAGTGATCGATGTACTCCTCGGCCAGGCGATGGGGCAGGGCGCCTTCCCGCGAGACCCGGGTCGCCTGGACGAAGAACTCTTGCAGCACCTGGACGGAAAGGGCCAACTCGCCGACCGGCGCCTCGAGGATGGCGATCGCGATGTCCGTCTTACGCTGCTCCAGTGGATCCTTGCTGATGGCGTACAGGAGGATGTTGGTGTCGACGAACTTCATCGGCGCTTGCCGGGCCGGGAGTGCAGTTCCTCACGCGAGAGGCGTCGGCCCGCCGAGACAAGAGGGGTCCTGGCCCGAAGTTCCTCGAAACGGCGCGTCCGGGCTTCGGCGCCCGTTCCCGCCGCGGCGAATTCGTCGAGGCTGCGGGCCACGACCGCGCTGACCGAGGTGGCAAGCTCGGCTGCCCGCACCCGGGCCCGCCGGTAGGTTTCCTCGGATACAGTGACTGTGATATTGGGCATGGCGCACAGTATCACAGGTCTCGTCGTCGGGGGCGCCCGCGCGGCTCACGGGCGCGGAAGCCGTCGCCCGCCTTCTCGAACCCAAGGGCGAGGAGAACCCCGGGAAGCGCCTCCGGTCCGCAGCGAAGAGTGTGCGCGAGCGCGGCGCTCGCGTGGAGCCGGCCCTGGCGGGCGAGCGAGTGGGCGGTGCCGGCCAGGCTCTCGACGGCGTCGACGCGCACCAACAGCCCGCCGAGCGACTCGTAGCCGCAGGCCGCGTCGCGCTCCGGGTCCGCGCTGCCGCTCCGAAGTGAGACGGGACCCGTGGGCAGAGGGATCGCCGACGGATGCCGGACCTGGAACAGGGTGGCCCGCACGCGAAGCGCCTCAGGCTCGAGCAAGGCCGGCATGAAGAGGTGCCGCCGGCCGAGCACGACGCCGAGGCCGGCCAGCTCGCGGCGCTCGGGCTGGATCAGTGGATCGATGGCCGACCGCAGCTTGCGCCGCGGGGCGGAGCCCAGGCTCTCGGCCAGGCGGTAGACGAGGCCGCGCACCGGCCCCGACGACCTGGCGTGGAGGGCCGCGAGAAGGGGCGCGAGCACGCGATGAAGGTGGTCCGAGACCCATTCCGCGAGCCGTCGCCGCACGCGTTCGCGTCGGGGCGGATCGAGCAGGTCGGACGCGAGCGCCTCGGCCTGGGGCGTGAGGAGACGCTCGCCGGGGAGCAGGCGGCCCACTTTCGAGCCGCGCCAAAGGACGGCGCCCGCGGCGGTGAGGGCGAACGCGGAATCGTCCGACTCGCAGAGCTCGGCCACGCGCGCGTCGATGCCCGCGCGCAGCGCACGATTGGCCGCGGCGCGCAGCGCGTGCGAGGCCTCTCCGGGCGGAGGCTCGAACTGGAATCCAACCAGACGGCCCGCGGGGACTCCCTGCAGAAGCAGGGTGCCGTCGTCCGCGAGCTGTGAGGCGATCTCCGCGTCGCCATGGCGCGCGATCAGGGCGGCGCCGGGGTTCGCGTACTCCTCGCGCAGCCTTTCATGCAGCGCGTCCGCGAGCCGGTCCTCGATGTCGCGGGTGCGGGCCTGCCAGGTGAGCGCATCGGCGAGCCAGCCGGGGCGATGCGATACGTAGGTCCAGGTCCGGATCCCCGCGATGCGATCGAGGAGGGCCGCGATGTCTCCATCGGTCACGTCAAGAGCCTTCACCTGCCGGTCGACCCAGTCCCAGGGCAAGCCGCCCTCGCTGCCGATCAGCAGCCCGAAGATGCGGGAGAGGAGCCGCGTGTGGCCCTCCGTCATCACGTTCCTGAAGTCCGGGACCTGACACACCTCCCAGAGCAGTCGCACGTCTCCCGCGCGCTTGGCCAAAGCGGCGATGTCGGGATCGCGGGCCAGGACCTCGAGCGCCTTCTGGTCGTCCGCGTGCCGCATCCGCACGAGCCACGGGTGCGGCGGCTTGTGCTCGAGACTCTCCAGCAGGCTCGCGATGGAGCTGAGAGAGAGCCGCGGGTTGCGCCAGTAGACGGTGCGCAGCGGCTCGAAGCGGTGCTGCTCCACCGCGTCGACGAGGCCGGGTGGGATGTCCCCAAGATCCGTGGTCGCGCCGAAGGTGCCGTCGCGCACGTGGCGTCCCGCGCGGCCCGCGATCTGTCCCACCTCGGCGGGGTGCAGCCGCCGCGGTCCCACTCCGTCGTGCTTGGTGAGCGACGTGAAGGCCACGTGGTCGAGATCGAGATTGAGACCCATGCCGATGGCATCGGTGGCGACGAGGTGATCGACCTCCCCTGACTGGTACAAGCCCACTTGCGCGTTGCGGGCACGCGGCGAAAGAGCTCCGAAGACGAGCGCCGCGCCGCCCGCCCGGCTGCGCAGCCGTTCCGCCACGGCGTAGAGCTCCGCGATGGAGAACACGATGAGCGCGCTTCGCCTCGGCGTGCGCTCGAGCTTGCGCGGAGGCACGTAGCTGAGGGTGGAGAGCCGCGGCCGCGAGACCATTTCGACGCTCGGGGCGAGATGGCGCAGCACGGGCCGGATGGTGTCGGCGCCGAGGAACATCGTCTCCCGCAGGCCGCGCGCATGCAGCAGGCGGTCGGTGAAGATGTGGCCGCGCTCGCGGTCGGCCGCGAGCTGCACTTCGTCCACGGCCAGGAAGTCGACGGGAATGTCCACCGGCATCGCCTCGACCGTGCAGACGTAGTAGCGCGGGGTCGGCGGGAGGATGCGCTCTTCGCCCGTGATGAGAGCCACGGCATCGGCCCCACGGGCGCGCACCAGCCGGTCGTAGTTCTCCCTCGCGAGGAGGCGCAGGGGGAAGCCGATCATGCCGGTTCCGTGCTCCTGCATGCGTTCCATGGCGAAGTACGTCTTGCCGGTGTTGGTGGGCCCGAGCAGGGCGATTACGGGGGCCATGAGGGGGGAAGCTTGATGCGGGCGGGTCGGCGGAAGCAAGGGGGGAGGGATAACCTCTGCCCTCTTCTCGCGGAGGTTCATGGAGTGCCCCACCCACAGCGTCAACCACGGAGTTCACGCGGTCCCGGCCGTCGAATCCCGGCCGTCGATGCGCCGGTGCTTTGGTGAAGCTCGAGATCCCCGAGGGCGACTTCGAGGGCTACATCTTCGATTGCGACGGCACCCTCGTCGACACCATGCCTTTGCACTTCCGCGCGTGGGAGCGCGCGATGCAGCTTTCGGGGTTGCAGGGCCGGCTGAGTGAGGAGCTCTTCTATTCGATGGGAGGCATGCCGACCCGAAAGGTGGCGCAGGTTCTCGCGACGCACTATGGCCTGACCATCGACGTGGAGCATGTCTTCCACCGGAAGGAGGCTCTGTTCCTGGAGATGCAGGACGAGATGACGGTCATCGATCCGGTGGTGGACTTCGCGCGAAGCCTGCACGGCCGCGCCCCGATGAGCGTCGCATCGGGAGGTCCGAAGCCCGTAGTGAGGAAGACGCTCGAACTCATGGGACTGGAGAGCCTGTTCCCCGTCATCGTCACGCCCGAGGATGTCACTCACGGGAAGCCGTCTCCGGAGATGTTCCTGCTCGCGGCGAGCCTGATGGGTGTGAGGCCGGAACGGTGCCTCGTCTTCGAAGATGCGGTGCCCGGCTTCGAGGCGGCGGAGGCGGCGGGGATGAAGCACGTGGTGGTCAGAAGCCGGGTTGTCGACTGACGGGCGGCTTTCCGCGCGTTGAGGCATGATCGCCTCGAAATCAGGGTGAGGAGAGGAACGTGAAACGACTTCTGCCGTTGATGGTCACAGCGCTGGTCCTGGCGGCGGCGCCGCCGTTGGCGCAGGCCGCGAAGAACACACTCGACATCTACTTCATCGACGTCGAAGGAGGGCAGGCCACGCTGGTCGTGACGCCTTCCGGCGAATCCCTGCTGATCGACACCGGCTTTCCGAGCGACGACGCGCTGATCGCGCCGGCCTTCGGCGCGAAGCCCGGAGCGTCTTCGGACGGACGCGACCCGAAGCGGATCCTGGCCGCAGCCAGGGACGCGGGTCTCAAGCAGATCGACTACCTGCTCCTGACCCACTACCACGCGGACCATGCGGGCGGAGCGGTCGAGCTGTCGCAGCTCCTCCCGATCCGGACCTTTGTCGACCATGGAGCGCCCGCGGCGGGCGCGGATGAGGGTGTGCCGGGGACGCAGAGGATCTACGAGGGCTACGCGGCGATTCGCGCGAAGGGCACGCACCTGCTTGCGAAGCCAGGCGAGCGGTTGAAGCTGAAAGGCGTCGAAGCGACTTTTGTCAGTTCCGACGGCGTCGTTCTGAAGAAAGCGCTCGCGGGCGCCGGACCGCCGAACGGAGCGTGCGGCGCGGGCGCGGTCCCCGCCCAGGAGAAGATCGAGAACCCCCATTCGGTGGGCGTGCGCCTGCGATACGGAGCGTTCCGCTTCCTCGATTTGGGGGACCTGAGCGGCGACCCCCTGTTCGCTCTGGCCTGCCCCAACGGTCTGATCGGACCCGCAGACGTGTATCTCATCGCGCACCATGGCGGCGCCGACGCCGCCGACCCGTCGATGTTCGAGGCCATCAAACCCCTGGTGGCGGTCTTCAACAACGGACCGCGGAAGGGCGCGCAGCCGAGGACGCTCACTCAGGTGAAGCAGACCACCGGGCTCGATGGCTGGCAGCTTCATCGCTCGATCATCCCGGGATCGGAGAACGCGGCGGACGAGCGGCTCGCCAATCTAGACGAATCCACGAGCGCCTGGATCAAGATCAGCGCGAGCGAGGACGGCTCGTTCATCGTAATGAACGCGCGCAACGGATACTCGAAGCGATACAAGCGCTAGTCGTTAGACTCCCGCCATGCTCATGATGAAAATGGCGAGAGTTCGACAGGGGTACCTTGCGGCCGCGTGCGCCCTCGGCATCGGCGCATCCGGTTTCGCCCAGGAGAGGGTGGACGAGGCCGTGGTGGCGCAGATCAAGACGGAGGCCTTCCAGCGCTCGGAGGTGATGGACACCCTCAGCTGGATCTCCGACGTGCATGGCCCGCGCCTCACCGGCTCTCCGACTCTTCGCCAGGCCGCCGAGTGGTCGCGCGATCAGCTCACGCGCTGGGGGATGTCGAACGCGGCCCTCGAACCCGACGGCACCACGAGCCGCGGCTGGTCCATCGAAAGATTCTCCATCGAGATGGTTGAGCCGCAGTACATGCGGTTGACGGGCTACCCGAAGGCGTGGTCGCCCTCCCTCGCAACGCCGCTCTCGGGCACGCCGGTCGTGGTCGAGGTGAAGTCGAAGGACGACTTCGGGAAGTACACGGGCAAGCTCAAGGGCGCGATCGTGATGAACGGCAAGCCCGAGGCGAAGGATCTGGGCTTTCAGGCCGAGGCCACGAGGCTGACGGACGAGGAGTTGAAGAAGCAGGAAGGACTGCTCGATCCCGGGAGCCCGAAATCGTATTGGGAGGAGGAGGACGACTTCCAGAAGAGCCTGGAGAAGCAGCGCGAGATCTACGAGTTCTTCGCGAAGGAGGGAATCGCGGCCCTGGTGACCCCGAGCGCCATCACCGAAGAGGTGAGGACCGACGGCTTCTACGACCAGGTCTGGCATCCGACCTATCCCGGGTTCGTTCTCTCGCGTGAGCACTACGGCCGCATCGTGCGCATGCTCGA
>JAIBCN010000067.1 GCA_019694155.1 Vicinamibacteria bacterium
CGCGGCGGCCTTGGCTTCGGCGGCCGCGGCGGTGCGGGCCCGGGCGGTCGCGGTCAGCTCGGCCGACTTGGCCTCACGAAGGCCCCGACCGGCGAGGACGGCGTCCGCCATCTTGCTCGCGAAGAGGCGGATGGAACGGAGGGCGTCGTCGTTGCCGGGGATCACGTAGTCCACGAAGTCGGGGTTGCAGTTGGTGTCGACGATCCCGACCACGGGGATGCGGAGCTTTCGGGCTTCGGCCACCGCGATCGCCTCGTTCTTCGTGTCGACCACGAAGATGACGTCGGGCAGGTTCTTCATGTTGCGGATGCCCTTGAGGTTCTTGTCGAGCTTCACCTGTTCCTTGGCGAGGCCGGCGAACTCCTTCTTGGTCAGGCGGTCCTGACGGCCCTCGGCCAGCATCATCTCGATCTGCTTGAGGCGATCGATGCTCTTCTTCACGGTGGCGAAGTTGGTGAGCAGTCCGCCGAGCCAGCGCTCGTTCACGAAAGGCATGCCGCAGCGCTGGGCCTCTTCGGCCACCACGTCCTGGGCCTGTCGCTTGGTTCCGACGAAGAGCACGACCCCGCCCGACGCGGCCACGTCGTGGACGTAGCGGAGGGCTTCGCCGAACATGGCCTGGGTCTTCTGCAGGTCGACGATGTAGATGCCGTTGCGCTCGCCGAAGATGTACTCGCGCATCTTCGGATCCCAGCGGCGGGTCTGGTGTCCGAAATGGACGCCGGCTTCGAGAAGGTCCTTGATGTCCACCATGGAGGCGGCCACGGGAATCTGGGGAACGGTTGCGGACGGAGTGGTTTCCATAGACTTCTTTCTAGCGCTTCGAGAACTGGAATCGGGCGCGCGCGCCCTTCTGGCCGTACTTCTTGCGTTCCTTGATGCGCGAATCGCGCGTCAGGAGGCCTTCCTTGCGAAGGCGGGATCGGAACTCCTCGTTCAGGTCGAGGAGGGCGCGGGCGATGCCGTGGCGGATGGCGCCGGCGCGGGCGGCGACGCCGCCGCCGTCAATGGTGGCGATGACGTCGAACTTCTCGATGGTCTCGGTGGCCACGAACGGCTGGCGCACGATCATCTTGAGGGTCTCGTGTCCGCCGAAGAACTCGTCGAGGCTCTGGTCGTTCAGGGAGAAGGCACCCTTGCCGGGGCGGAGGTGGACGCGGGCGACCGCGGTCTTGCGCTTGCCGGTGCCGAGGTTTTCAGTGATTGCAGTTGCCAAGGTGGTTCTCTTCAGTTCGCTTCGTTACTTCGACTTGAGGGTGATGGTCTGTGGACGCTGCGCCGCGTGCCGATGCGCGCTGCCCGCGTAGACCTTGAGCTTCGTGTACATCTGGTTCCCGAGTTTGGTCTTCGGGAGCATGCCCTTGATCGCCTCTTCCACCGCCTTGATCGGACGCTTGGCGATGAGGTCCTTCGCGGGGGTCTCGGAGAGGCCGCCCATGTAGCCGGAATGACGGCGGTAGACCTTGCCCTCGAGCTTCCGGCCGGTGAAGGCCACCTTGGCCGCGTTCACGATGATCACGTGATCGCCGGTGTCGAGGAAGGTGGTGTAGGTGGGCTTGTGCTTGCCCGCGAGGAGGCGCGCCGCGGTGGTCGCGAGCCGGCCGATGACGACGTTCTCCCCGTCCAGGAGGAACCAGTCGCGCTTGATGTCTTTTGCCGAGGGGACGAAGGTCGCCATTTCAGTGATTCTTGGGGTCTTTTAGGTTCGAAAGGGGTTCGAAGAAGTGCGCGGGAGGTCCAGGGCCATCAACCTCGGCCTGGGCCGCGCGGGAACTTGCAACTTTAGGTGACGGGTCTTCAGGTTGTCAAACCGGGAGAGTCGAAAGCTCGAGGCCTCGAGCACTCATCCGGTCCTTGTATCGACGCAGGGTCAGTTCGACGTCCACCACGAGCATTTCCGTGGTGCTTTCCAGCTGATCGAGGACGCGATGCTGCTGGGTGAAATCGGGCTTGTCCACCTCGCGCGAATCCGCGAGCATCTCCAGGCGCGCACCCCACTCCATGAGGCCCTGGAGGCTGGCCTCGGAATGGGTGTCGAGGTGGCTGGGTTCCGTCTTGCCGAGGTCGAGGCCGCGCATGAAGGCCCCGATCTCGCGACGGCGCGCGCGCGCCCTTTCGACCAGGCTTGCGAAGGTCCGCTTGGTGGGGATGACGCGGTTCGGCGGCGCCGCTTCAATGGCGCCCCGGAAGCGCTCCTCGGCGATGCGGGCGAGTTCGAGCAGCTCACGCTCGGACGGAGCCGGCTGGAGCTTCTCGGACTTCGCCCGGATTTCCGCGGCCGCGACGTCGAGCGACTCGCGCACGCAGGCCACGGCGCCGCGGAAGAGGTACTGGATTTCTTCGCGGGACTTGAACCCATCGGGAAGGAACACGGTGCCGGGAGGGAACTGGGGGCCCTTGGTGGGCTTGGGGGCCTTGACCTTGCGGCCGGGCTTTTCCGCCTTCAGCTTTCCCTTGGGAGCGACCAGGAGGTTGAGGCCCTTGCCCTTCGATCCGTTTCCTTCGAGGGCGGCGCCTTCGCTGCCCTCCCGCATCTTGCGCTTGAGGGCGAGCTTCGCTTCCTTGGCGAGCGCCTTGGCTGCGATCTTGGCCTCGAGCTTGGCCTTGGCCTTCTCGATCTTGAGGAGCTTCTTCTGGGCCTTGAGGGCCACTTTGGCCGCGGCCCGATCGGCGGCGGAAAGCTTCGCCTTCTTCTCGACCTTCTCGGCGGGCCTGGCCTTCGCAGCGGCGGTCTTCGCCCCCTTGGCCTTCGCCGCGGGAGCCGCGGCCTTCTTCGCCTGAGTCTTCACGGCGGGCTTTTGAGAGGCTTTGGTTTTGGTCTTGTTGGGCATCGCTTGAGGGCTCTTCAGTTTCAGGGGAGGAAGGACTTGGGGTTCTTGAGCTTCGCGGGGAGGTAGGTGTCCATGACGTAGTTCAGCGAATGAGCGGCGAAGGCCTGCTGCTCCGCGCGCTTTCCCATCTTCAGCAGAAGTTCGAAGGCCTTCGCCCATTCCGGGTAGTGCTGGAAGAAAGGGTCGTTCTTGAGCGCATCCTTCGCGCGCTTGATGTCGACATCCTTCAGGGGATGGGTGGGCAGGTCGTAGTCCAGGATGTCCTGGGGTGTCACCCCGAGGAACCTCGCCTGGGGGACGCAGAAGAACTCGTTCAGATGGGCGTTGTTGCCCGAGCCGACCTTCAGAGTCCGGTAGATGTTCGCGATCCCGTAGGGGTCGCAGTCGACGAAGACGTACACCGGGATCTTCTTGTCGTCGGCCAGGCGCCGGACGAAGCGCCGCACCGACCGGGTGGGTACGCCCGCCATTGACACGAGGATGCAGTCGGCCTTCTCCCAGAACCGATGCCGGTTCAGCCGTTCGAAGATGCCGCCCGTTTCGATGCAGAGGATGAACTTCGCCTTGGTCTTGAACTTCAGATGCTCGACATCGGACGGAATGCCGTAAGCACCCGATCCGAACTTCGTGCAGTCGATGTCGATGGTGGCGTTCGAGCCGACCTCCGCGCGGTCGACCACGACCAGTTCGCCCGCGACGAGGCCCCCGTGCTCATCGGGTGTGAAACAGAGCTGTTCCTTGTTGACCCCGAAAAGCCCCTCGATGTCGTCGAGGATCGCGTCGGACTCGGGCTGCTCGTCGCATCGGGCTTCCGCCCAGGCCTTGGTCTGATAGTAGGCGTCGCGCTTGCTGGCCCTCTCGTCGGTCTCGATCATCTGCTTGGACAGCGCGATCATGCGCATGGTCTGGGCAAAACTCTTGACCGTGGAGACCGCGAGCGTTCGTTCCTTCTTCTTCCCGAGCATCTCGAAGTGACCCTTCTTGGCCGAGTAGCGAACGTTCGAGAGGTTGCGCAGAGGGAACTTCATCTCGGGCTTCTTGAGACCGTTGATCTTGGTCTCGACGGCCCGAGCGGTATCGACGATCTGGGAGATGACGGGCGAGACAGCCTCGCCGGACTTAGCCATTCTGGATGGGCCTCGGAACTGGAGCGTAACTACAGGTCAAAAAAGTAAAATCCCCGCGTTACGCGGGGATTTGTCTGCGATGAGACGAAAGGTCGCGGAACGGGGCTTCGAAACCTCAGTGTAGCACGGGAGGGGAGGCCGTCGCCTGGACGGAACCCCCTCCCGTGCGCCACCTGGCGCCGCCCCTTTTTTCCTAAGCGGAGATCACCGAATATGGGTATCCCTCTTCACGCCGCGGATCGCGCCGCAGCCGCTTGAGGAATTCGTCCCGCTCCGACTGGATCCGGTCCGAGATCAGCTTCCTGGTTTCCGCTCCCGAGGCGGGCGCGATCAGGATGCCAATCGCCGCTCCGACCGCACCTCCCGCGATCGCGAGCCCGGCGTACTTGAGTGTCTTGTCGAGTGTCATGGTCTGTTCGGCCCCCTTTCATCTGGCCTTGTTTGTTTCTTCACGCGCGATAACGAGCATGGAGCGTGCCAGGTTTCATCGCGTTGTGACCGCGATCATGTTTCGCCACTCCCACACTCTTTGTGGCGCATCGATGGTGCCTTGTGGCGGGGGCGCCACGAAGGCGAGCCGGCGACTGCTGTGTGACCTAAGTCGCTTGGCCGATTCAGTTAACCGAAGTTCGCATTCAAGGCGTTGAAGCGCGGCGCGACTCCTTCGCCGAGACCCGCGATCATGGCAACAAGCGCTAAGATCGCGGGCATGGCTCAAGAACCTGGTCGAACGTTCATCGACGCGGACACCTCGATCGACGGAAAGATCCAAGGCAAAGACGCAACCATCGCCGGGAAGTTCAAAGGCGAGGTGACCATCACGGGCTCCCTGGTGCTGAGCCCGACCGCGAACGTGGACGCGACGGTGCAGGCCGACCTCGTGGAAGTGGGCGGCGCCTTCTCCGGCAAGCTGACCTCCCGGAAGGTCGTCGTCCTCGAAACCGGAAAGGTCATGGGCACTCTCGACGCCGGCCAGCTGGTCGTGCGCGAGGGGGCCGTCCTCAATGGGCCGGTGGCCGCGGGCAAGGCCGCCGCTGGAGGTTCGGGAGGAGCCGTGGCGCCGGCCGCGCCGACCGCGAAGTCTTGAGGCTCGAGCAGATCGCCCTCCGGCTCGGCGCCGAGGTCCGGGGCGACGCGTCAGTGGACGTCACGAGCGTATCGCCCCTCGAAACGGCGGGGCCTGGTTCCATCTCGTTCCTTTCGAGCGCTCGCTACCGCACCCAGCTTCGGTCATGCCGCGCCTCGGCTCTGATCGTGAGCGACCCCTCCTTGCTCGACCCCGGGACGGGGGCCCCCGAATTCGCCGCGCTCCTGGTTGTGAAGGACGCCTACGTCGCCTACGCCCAGGCCGCGGCCATTCTCCACCCCGCAGTCGTCGAGGCTCCAGGAATCGACCCCACGGCCGTGGTGCACCCAAAGGCCCGGGTCGATCCATCCGCGCACGTAGGCGCATTCGTCTCGATCGCGGAGGGAGCGGTGGTCGGAGTCCGCGTCACCCTGCACCCCCATGTGGTCATCTACCGCGGCGCGTCGGTCGGCGAGGACACGGTCCTGCACTCCGGCGTCTCGGTGCGCGAAGGGTGCCGCATCGGGCGGCGGGTGATCGTCCACAACAACGCGGTCATCGGCGCCGACGGCTTCGGCTTCGCAAAGGACGCGGCAGGGAAGTACGTGAAGATTCCCCAGGTGGGCATCGTCGAGATCGAGGACGATGTCGAGATCGGCGCGCTCTCGGCGGTCGATCGGGCCTCCATGGGCGTCACCCGGATCCGGCGGGGCACGAAGCTCGACAACCTCGTGCAGGTCGGTCACAG
>JAIBCN010000195.1 GCA_019694155.1 Vicinamibacteria bacterium
GGGTCATGCTTTCTCTCCTTCGGACTTGGGCGCGGGCGCGGGTGCCGGCGCAGGCGCCGGTGCGGCGGCCGCTTCCGCCGCGGGCTTGTGACCCTCGGCCGCGGCGCCTTCAGGCTTCTTCGGGGGCGCGGGCGGCGCCTGCATGTCGCGCAGCCGGTTCCCGGTGCCCCACGACTGCTGGTGCTGGAGGCCGATCGCGTGCAACCGGTCCTTGTCCATGAGGAGTTCGCGGCGGTCCGTGGTGGCCATGTCGAACGACTTCGTCATGACGATGGCGTCGGTCGGACACACTTGCACGCACAGCTCGCAGAACTCGCACGCGTACAGCTCGAGGCTGAAGCTCTTGGCGTAGTTGCGCCCCTGCCCCTTGAGCATCTCCACCTTGATGACCGCGGGCGGGCAGATGAACTCGCACAGCCGGCAGCCAATGCAGTTCTCCGCCCCGGTGGCGGGGTCGTAGGTGAGCGCGAGCAGGCCGCGATAGCGGTCGGGATAGGTCCGCGGCTTCTCCGGGTAGTGCACGGTGATGGGCTTGCGGAACAGGTTGATCGCGGTGATGCGCATCGCGCGGATGACCGCGGAGGCGAGCGCCATCGTCTCGTTCCAGAAGCCGCGGGAGGCGGGGTTAGGCAACGGGCCCCCTCATCACGATGACGATCGAAGTCAGGATCAGCAGGCCGAGGGTCAGCGGGAGCATCAGCTCCCACGACACCGCGAGGATCTGGTCGACCTTGATGCGCAGGAAGCTCCACCGCACCCAGGTGAAGAGCAGGAACATCACCATGGCCTTGATGAAGAGCCACAGCGGCCCGAGCCACACGGGCCCGGGGCCCGCCCACGCGCCGAGGAAGAGGCTCGCGCCCAGGAACGACGTGCCGAGCACGTGCGCGTATTCGCCAAGCTGGATGAGGCCGAACTTCATGCCCGAGTACTCGACCCTGAAGCCGGCCACGAGTTCCGATTCGGCCTCGAGAATGTCGAAGGGCGTCCGGTTCTCGGCCGCCACACCCGCGATCATGAAGGCGAGAAAGCCGAGCTGGCCGAGGACGGGATAGAAGATGAACCAGAAGCCACCCTCCTGCGCCTTCGCGATGTCGGACAGCTTCAGCGAGCCCGCGAGCATCACCGGGACCATCGCCGCCATCACCAGGGGCAGGTCGTAGGAAATGATCTGGTTCACCGCGCGCATGACCGAGATGAGGGCGTACTTGTTGTTCGAGCCCCAGCCGGCCATGAACAGGCCCACGATCTCCATCGATGAAACGGCGAGGAAGAAGAGCACGCCGATGTTCAGGTCGGCGACGCCGATGCCGGGCGCGAACGGGATCGAGGCGAAGATCATGAGGCACGGCACCACGAAGACCACGGGCGCGAGATTGAAAACCGTGCGGTCGGCCGCGGCGGGGATCAGGTCTTCCTTGAGCAGGAGCTTCAGGCCGTCGGCGATGGGCTGGAACAGGCCGTGCGGGCCGACGCGATAGGGCCCGACGCGCGACTGCATGCGCGCCGCGAACTTGCGCTCCAGTAGCGTGGTGTAGGCGACGAGGCCCACGACGAACCCGAGGACCACGGAGCTCATGATCGCGCTCAGGACGATGGGAGGCAGGCCCGCGATCATCGATCGACCTCGCCGAAGACCGGGTCCACAGAGCCCATGATCGCAACCACGTCCGCGACGGTGACGCCGGGGAGGATGTAGGGAAGCACCGCGAGATTCGAGAAGGAAGCCCCGCGCCACTTCATGCGGTAAGGCTTCTGGCTACCGTCGGCCACGAGATAGCAGCCCACTTCCCCGCGCGGTCCTTCGACGCGCGCATACGCCTCGCCCTTGGGCACCCTCACCTGGCCGAGAGATTTGACGCCGGGACGCGAGGAGATGGGCCCCTCTGGGAGCGAGTCCAAAGCCTGACGGACGATCTTGATCGACTCGCGGAACTCCACCATGCGCACGCGGTAGCGGGCGTGACAGTCGCCCTCCTGCTCCACCGGCACCTTGAACTGGAAGTCTTCGTACGAGGAATAGGGCACGTTCTTCCGCAGGTCGAAGTTCACACCGGAGGCGCGGAGAAGCGGGCCGCAGACACCCACATCCTGGGCCAGGGCCGACGAGATGACGCCGACTCCGCGGGTGCGCGCCTCGAAGAAGGCGTTGTCGTGCAGCATGGCCTCGTACTCGTGGAGCCGCTGCTCGATGGTGTTGAGGGTGGTCCGGCACTGGTCGGCCCATCCGGCGGGAATGTCGTAACGGACGCCGCCCACCTGATGGAAGCCATAGAGCAACCGCGCGCCCACGAGCGATTCGAAGAGGTCGAGCACCAGCTCGCGCTCGCGGATGCAGTAGAGGAAGATCGAGGTGCCCCCGCCGAGCGCGCCGCCCATGTCGAGGCACCAGGTGCCGAGCCAGAGGCAATGCGAGGCAATGCGCTGCAGTTCGTTCACGATCACGCGCAGATACTGGGCGCGCTTCGGAACCTCGAACTGCGCGATCTTCTCCGCGGCCATCACGTAGGCAAGCTCGCTCGCCATCGCGGCCACGTAGTCGGTCTTCGACGCGATCGACGGGTACTGCACGTAGGCGAGGTTCTCCGCGAGCTTCTCGTGACAGCGGTGGAGGTAGCCGATGACCGCGTCGACGCCCACGATCTTCTCGCCCTCGAGGGTGAGGATGGCGCGGAAGACACCGTGGGCCGAGGGGTGCTGCGGCCCCATGTTCATGGTCAGCCGCTCGGAGCCGGTGTAGTCGATCGCGCGAACTTCAGCCATGAGTGGAAAAGGGTCTCAGCGGTACGGCGGGTAGGGCGTGTCGATAGCGTAGGACTTGAGGAGGGGATGGCCCTTCCAGTCCTCGGGCAGGAGCATGCGGCGCAGGTCGGGGTGGCCGTCGAAGACGATGCCGAACATGTCGAAGCACTCGCGCTCCATCCAGTTGGCCCCGCGATACACGTGGTAGAGAGAAGGGCAATGAGTGTTGCCCGCGCCGAGCTTCGCGCGCAGCATCACCGAGACCTGGGAGTCGAGGTTGTCGAGGCGAGCGACGACCTCCAACCCTGCTTCCTTGTGGTCGATCGCGGTCAGAAACGCGAAGAAGAAGCAGCCGAGCTTCTCCTTGAGGATGGCGGCCACGGACGCGAACTGCTCGAGCGGCGCCTCCACATTGAGAACCGGCCCGCCTTCCCCCACCACGACGCCCGGAATGTCCGCGAGGAGCATCACGGCTCGCGACCGGTTCATCTCGGCGTGGTTGACTTCGGAGGTCAAGGGAAGGTCCTAGTCGACTTTCGGTGTGGGCTCGGCGCGGCGCCCGGTCTTGCGGAAGTGCGAGATCTTTTCCTGCAGCAGCAGCAGCCCGTTCAGGAGCGACTCGGGCGGCGGCGGGCAGCCGGGGACGTAGACATCGACGGGAATGATGCGATCCACGCCCTTCACCACGTGATAGCCGTGACGGAAGGGGCCGCCGGAGTTCGCGCACGAGCCCATGGAGAGCGCCCACTTCGGATCGGGCATCTGGTTGTAGATGCGCTCGAGCATGGGCGCCATCTTTATAGTCACCGTGCCCGACACGATCATCAGGTCGGAATGCCGCGGGGAGGCCCAGGGCACCATGCCCAGGCGCTCGACGTCGAAGCGCGAGGCGAAGGTCGCCATCATTTCGATGGCGCAGCAGGCGAGGCCGAAGCTCACCGGCCACACCGCCGACTTGCGGGCCCAGTTGAGGAAGTCGTCGGCGACGCTCGTGACCACGAAGCCGCCGGGGAAAGAGTGGATGCCCTCGGTCACCGACTCGAAGAGCGGTGAGAATTTGTCCCCCTCGGGGCGGACCTTGTGGAGCTGTTTCCACTCCTGAAGGTCCTTCATCTCCTCCCAGTTGGCGGGAGGGATCTGACAGGAAGGCGGCTTTATTTCCACTCGAGCAGACCCTCGCGATAGGCGTACAACCAGCCGAGGCCCAGGACGGCGATGAAACCGAGCATGGCGACGAGGCCGGGAACTCCGAGGGCGCGGATGGTAAGCGCCCATGGGAAGAGGAAAACAGCGAGGGTATCGAACACCAGGAAGAGGAGGGCCACGAGGTAGAAGCCCACGGGGAACTGCACCCAGGCTTCACCGATCGGTTGGGCGCCGCACTCGTAGTTCTCGGCCTTCGAAGCGTAGCCGCGCGAAGGCCTTATGGCCCAGGCGGCGACCAGCCCGCCGATGGCGAAGGCGAGAACGAGCGCGAGAAAGATCAGAACCGGGATGTAGCCGCTCAACTCAGTGTCTCCGCCTGCCTCAAAGCGGGCGGAGAATAGCACGCGGCGCTCGGGTCATCCCCTGATGCATTTGCCCCATCTCTATAGTATTCGCCCATGTGGATCCTCTTCCGCGTGGTCGTCGCGGCGGCCGCATTTGCGGCTCGCCTGACCGGTCGCTTCAGACGTCGAAGGGGCGTGCCCACCGCGGTGGGGGACGCGACCGTTCTGCTCGCGCAACGAACGGGCTTCAACCGGGAAGTCCACTACTCCATCGGCGTCGACCTGGAGGCGTCGGTCTGGTTCCGACTGCAACGCGAAACCGACCGGGACCGCTGGTTCAAGCGCGTGGGCCTCGCCACGGAGATCCAGACCGGAGACGAAGACTTCGACAAGTTCGTCTACGTCGTCAGCGACCATCCCATGTTCGCGTCGCTCCTCGAACGAAGCAAAGAGGCCCGCGGCCTGATCAGCGAGTTGCTCTGGGCCGGCATCACCCGTATCGAGTACGGCGGCGGCGTGCTCTGGTGTTCGATGAAGCGCAAGCCCTCAGAGCACGAGCTGTCCCTGGTGGCGCGGCTCGGCAAGGCGATGGCCCCGCTCCAGGACGACTCGTCGAGCCCCTTCGCGGATCCGTTCCTCCGGAAGGCGCTGGCCATCGAGGGCGTCGTGTGGTCCATCGCCGCCTACGCCGGGAGTTCGCTGCTCGTGACCCTGTCGCTGCCCGAAATCTATCTGACCGACGCGTCCTATCTCCTGCCCGGATTGTGCATCGCCGCGGGGCTGTTCGCGCTCCTTCTCGCGGGAGTGGCGGTCCTCATGCGCGGTTCGTCGCGCGGCCACCGGCTGGTCATCGAGAGCGCGGTCGTGCTGGCCTTCGCCCTGCCTTGCGCGGGAATCCAGATCTTCGACGACGTCAACCGGGGCCTCGACTCGTCCGAGGTCAAGATCCGGACGAACCGGTCGGAGTGTCAGAAGCTCGTGAGCGTGAATTCGGGCCGCCGCCGCGGGCCGCGAACCACCGTCACTCACTGGCTGCATGTGAGCGGTTCCGGCGAGGGCATCACCCTGCCGTCGCCGGTCAGGTTCCCGGGCCAGTGCGAGCATGCGCCCCGGGGCGCCCTGGCAACCTTCACGATCGGACGCGGCGCACTGGGGGGCGCCTGGTACCGGACGATCACCGTGGGCGACTTCACCTGGTCGCCTCCCTGACCCGCGCGCCCCGCCCGGCGGCGCGGGCGGGAAATCCGCCTACTCGACGACCTTGATCACCACGCGGCGGTTCTGGGCGCGGCCTTCGCGCGTCTTGTTGTCGGCCACCGGCTTGGTCTCGCCGTAGGAGATGACCTCGATGCGGGACAGCGCGATGTTGTGCTGGTCGTGGAGATAGGCGCGAACCGCCATGGCCCGGTCATAGCCCAGCTTCTCGTTGTAGGCGACGTCACCGGCGGCATCGGTATGTCCTTCGACTTCGAAGAAGACGCCCTTGTTCTCGGCCACGATGGGGCCGATGGC
>JAIBCN010000225.1 GCA_019694155.1 Vicinamibacteria bacterium
CCGCGTCGAGGCCCGTCACCTTGAAGCCGCTCTCGTGCAACAACGTGCCCACCAGGCTCCCGACCTTCCCCAGGCCCAGAACCACCACCCGATTCAGACTCATGCGTTCTCCCTATCTTCCATTGATGAGCCCTCATTCTCTCAGGGGAGCGCGCCTCCCCAAGCATCAGGACCCGACTGTGGACTCGTGACCGGGGGAAACCGTCCGCCCTCTCTTCGGAAGGACGAGGTCGATGATCCCGATCTCCGGCGGGCAGAGGAAGCGAATGGGAATGTCGAAACCGCGCTCCATGCCCACGCCGCGCGAGACGTGAATCGGCGTGCCCCGATAGTCGTTCAGCCCTCCGGCGTAGCGGCGCGGGAGGCGGATGGCGGTGCGCGGCGGACCGAAGAATGGAATCACCACCTGCCCCCCATGCGTGTGTCCGGCCAGCGCCAGATCGACGTTCACCGGCATGGCTGAAATGAAGTCGGGCGCATGTGAGATCACGATGCGATGGTCGGCCTCCGGGGCCGCCGCCAGAAGACGTCCGAGCACCTTCGGGTCGCGCTCGCGACCTCGACCGCGCGTGAGACCAGTGATCGAAAGTGAGCCGCCTCCCGGAAGCGCCACTCGGGCCGACTGGTCGGCGAGGCACCGCACGGCGGCGCCCGCAAACACCACCGCGCAGGGCGGGCCGACATCTCCCTCGGTCGCGAAGACGCCGAGTGGGGCGGCGAAGCCGAGTCTCGCGATCAGCAGTCTCAGGTCCGACGCCGCCTGGAACTCCGTGGGCTCGCCGAGCGCGTCCTGTACGTAGTCGCCGGTGAGCACGATGAGGTCCGGCTGGAATGACATCCCAAGCCGCAGCGCCTCTTCCTCATGGGGACCGATACTTGGAGTCTGGATGTCGCTCAGATGAAGGATGCGGATCGACTGCGCGCCGGGGGTACCCGGGGGTGGCCCGACAGCGTAGTGGCGAGGTACGAGCATCCGCGGTTCGATGTAGTAGGCGTCCACGTGAACGGCGGCCAGGAGGAACGCGCCGATCGCAAGGCCCAGGGCGCGCGCGTGCTGACCCGCCTCGCGGTGTCGCCACGCGAGCCCCAGGGCCAGCATCGGCCCTTCGATGAAGAGGGCCTGGCCGAGCAGTCTCAGGCTGATCGGCCCGACGTGAATGCGGCCCTGCCACGTCCGATTGGCGAGAAGCGTGGCGACCAGGGACATCAGGTAGATGAGCAGGGCGAGCGCCAGCACCTCGCTGGCGAGGGCCGTCGACCACCGTCGCGTGGTCATGCCGCACCTGTGCGCCCGCCACCGGCGCTCGAAGAACGTCAGCAACCCGAGCACGCCCGCGTGAAACAGCCCGATGGCGACCCAGAGCCTTTCCACGGTCATGGCTCCATCTTTTGCAGGGGCCATACCAGGCGAAACCGGCTTCCGCAGTGTGGGGCGTGCCTCAGGACCGTGGGAGGCGAGCCACAGCGGATGGGCTTGTGGCGATCAGGCCGCAGTTCCCCTAACGGACACCCTGACCGCGTTCGCGCGCTCTCGACTCGAGCGCCACCGCGATCACGATGATCGCGCCGATGATGATCTCCTGGATGTAGTTCGGCCAGCCCACCTGCTGACAGCCGTTGCGCAGGAAGGCCATGATGAGGGCGCCGATCATGGCCCCGAGGATTCCACCTTGTCCGCCGGAGAGACTCCCGCCTCCGATCACCACTGCGGCAATGATGTCGAGTTCGAGCCCGGCCGCCACGGTGGGATCACCCTGGCGCAGCCGCGACATCTGCATGACCCCGGCCAGGCCGAAGGCGCAGCCGGCGAGGCTGTAGATCGCGATCTTCATCCGCGCGACGGCGATGCCGCAGGCGAGCGCCGCAACCTCGTTCGACCCGATCGCGAAGACATGGCGACCGAACACCGTCCGTCGCAGCGCAAAGGAAGCCGCCACGGCGAGGATCAGGGCCAGCCACACGCCCGGCGCCACCACCATCCAGGCCCGCGAGGGAAAGGTCACGGCCAGCTCGTTGATCCAGGTCTCGGGCGCCGGCACCGTCATCTCGCCCGCGAGCCATTTGGCGCCGCCTCGCGCCACTCCCAGCATGCCCAGGGTCGCGATGAAGGGGACAACGCGAAGCCGTGTGACGACCAGCCCGTTCACCGCCCCCACCAGCCCGCCGAGCACGATGGAGGCTGTGACCGCCGCGACGGGCGGCCACGAGCGATGGAGGGCGAGCGCGGCGGCGACGCTCGTGAGAGCGATGGTCGAACCCACCGAGAGATCGATGCCGCCGCTCACGATGATCATGGTCATCCCCACGGCCCCGATGGCCACGATCACGGTCTGCGCGAGAACGATCCGCAGGTTCGGCACGGACAGGTACTGCGCGGGCGCGCCGGTGAGGAACGCGAAGACCAGAATGACCAGGGCGAGGCCCACGAAAGGCGCGAGGCGCCGCAGGGTGGTCGATCTCACGCCGCCGCCGATCCGCCGCCGATCGCGGCCTCGAGAACGCTGTCCGGGGTCCACTCATCGATGGGCCGCACCGCGGACAGCGCGCCGCGATTCATGACCGCGAGGTGGTCGCAGACTCCGAAGAGCTCGGGGAGATAGGAACTCACCATGAGGATCGCTCTGCCCTCGCGGGCGAGCGCGCGAATGAGCTCGTAGATCTCGGCCTTCGTGCCCACGTCGATTCCGCGCGTGGGTTCGTCGAGGAGCAGGATCGAGGCGCCCTGGTGCAGGAGGCGGGCGAGCAGCACCTTCTGCTGGTTGCCTCCGGAGAGGGTGACGACCGGATCGTCGACATCGCCGGCCTTGATCCGCAATCGCTCGATCCATCCCCCCACGTCGAGCGCTTCCGGCCGGGTCATGGCGAGATTCTCCCGGACCGACAGGTGCGGGAAGAGGCCCTCGATCCTCCGGTCCTCGCTCAGATAGCCGATACCGCGGCGGATGCTTGCGACAGGGCTCAACCGCCGCGCGTCCACTCTCTCGTCGCGGATCTTCAGCTCGCCCCCTGGCACCGCGTCGAGGCCGAAGACGGCACGGAGCATTTCCGTCCGGCCCGAGCCCACGAGGCCGGCGATGCCGAGAATCTCACCGCGACGAACCTCGAAGGAGGCCCCGCCGATAGAGACCACCGAGAGAACCACCTCGCCCGGCGCTTCCGGAGCGGAGTCGCCGAAGGCCGCTTCCACCGGGCGGCCGATCATGTGCCGGATGAGCCCTTCGTCCGTGACCCCGGCGAGTGTTCCGGCCCACACGCTTCGGCCGTCGCGCAGCACCACGGCACGGGCGGCTATTTCGCGGATCTCCTCGAGGAAGTGGCTGACGTAGAGGACGGCGATGCCGCGGGCGCACAGCTTCCGGATGGACGCGAAGAGGCGGACGACGTCCGCGCGCTCGAGGCTGCTCGTCGGCTCGTCCATCAGGATGATCCTCGCGTCCGCGGCGAGCGCACGGCAGATCTCGACCACCTGTCGGCTGGCCGGCGCGAGCCGGCCAACGATGTCATCCGCGGCGATCTCCGGGCGGCCGAATTCATCGAGCAAAGCGCGGGCTCTCGCGGCCATGGCCTCCCCGTCGATCACGCCGAACCGCGAGGGCTCCCTTCCCATCAGGATGTTCTCGGCCACCGTGAGATGAGGGAAGAGCGACAGCTCCTGCCGGATGTAGGCGACGCTCCGCGGAACCGGCCTCACCTCGCCCCCGTCCGGCTCCAGGGCGCCCGCAATGACGTTCAGGAGCGTGCTCTTCCCCGCTCCGTTCTCTCCGACAACTGCGAGCACTTCGCCTTCGGCCACGTCCAGGTCGACCCCGTCAAGGGCCACCGTGCCGCCGAAGCGCTTGCGGATGCCGCGCAGGGAGAGGGCGTTCATGGGGCCGAGCCGTCGATCGTTCGGATCAGAATCCGCCCGGACCCGCCTCGAGGTACTTCGCGAGGGGTGGATGGAGGAGCTGTTGCGAGTCGGCGGCGTCGAGAGTCTCCGGCGAAATCAGCTGCACGCCCGTGTCGACTTTTTTCTCGACGGCCTTGCCGCGCAGATGATCCACCATGGTCCTCACCCCAAGTTCGCCCATCCGGAACGGGTTCTGGACCACGATCCCGTGCAGCGTCCCCGCGCGCATGGCCGCGATGAAGGCCTCGCTCGCATCGAAACCGATGAAGGTGATCTTCCCCGCCTTCCTGACGTCCTCGAGGGCCAGGAGCGTGCCCGAGGTCGACGATTCGTTGGGGGTGAAGATCCCCTGGATCTGGTTGCCGTAGCGATTGAGGAGATTCTCCGCCGCGGTCTTCGCGGTGTCGCGGGTGCCCCCCGCGTACTGATCCGAGGAGATGAGCTCGATCCCCGGATAGGCCTTGATGCCGTCTACGAACCCCTGCTCCCTTGCTTCCGTGCTCGCGACACCTTCCTGGTAGCGAAGAAGGAGCACCTTCCCCTTGCCGGAGAGGAGCTTCGCCATGTGCTCGGCCGCGAGCTCCCCGCCGCGATGGTTGTTGCTCGCGAGGAAACTCACCACCTGATCGGAGTCGAGCCCCGAGTCGAGGACCACGGTGGGGATGCCCGCTCGCTTCGCCTCCTCCACCGGGCGCACAAGGGCGCGCCGGTCGAAAGGCGCGAGCACGATGCCGCTTATGCCCTGGGCGAGGAAACCCTCGACCACCTGGACCTGCTGCTCGCGATCATCCTCGCGCAGGGGCGCTTTCCAGATCACCGTGACGTCGACCCCCTCCGCCTTGAGGTCGCGCGACGCCTTGATGGCGCCCGCGTGGATGCTCTTCCAGAACTCGTGGGTCGCGCCCTGCGGGATGACGGCGATCTTGTAGGACTTCGCCGCCGGGGCTCCCCCGGGGGGAGCGCTCGAGCACGCGGCGGTGAGGGCCAGAAGGGCCAGACAGATTTTTCGCATGCGAAACGTTATTACTATTCCCCATGAGAAATCCGACCCTCGTCACCCTCCTGCTCGCCGCCCTCTCGGCGCCCGTCCAGGCCCAGCCTTCGCCCAACCGTGCGGCCCTCGCCCTGAAGGTGAAGGCGGAGTTTCTTCATTCCTGGCGGGGCTACCTCAAGTACGCCACCGGGTACGACGAGCTTCTACCGGTGAGCCTAGAAGGGAAGAACTGGCACGCCGGTCACAGCCTGCTCATGACCCCGGTGGATGCCCTCGACACCATGCTCGTCATGGGCCTCAAGGACGAAGCCGAGAAGGCCCGGGCGGAGATCGTGCGGGACCTCCGTTTCGATCAGGACATCGAGGTCAAGAACTTCGAGATCACCATCCGGATCCTCGGCGGCCTGCTCTCCAGCCATCAGATGACGGGCGACAGGCGGCTGCTCGCCATGGCCGACGATCTCGGCACGCGGCTCCTCCCCGTTTTCGACTCGCCCACCGGCATGCCCTACATGTTCGTCAACCTGAAGACGGGCAAGACGAGCGGCGCCGTCAGCAACCCGGCCGAGATCGGAACCCTGATCCTGGAGTTCGGCGCCCTCGCGAAACTCACCGGCAAGGAGGTGTTCTTCACGAAAGCGAAGCGGGCGCTCGTGGAGCTGTACAAGCGGCGCGACCCGAGGACGGGGCTCGTCGGCCAGGAGATCAACGTGGAGACGGGCGCCTGGGCGAGCACCAGCAGCCACGTCGGCGGCGCCATCGACTCGTACTACGAGTACCTCGCGAAGTGCGCGCGCCTCTTCGGCGACCCGGAGTGCGAGA
>JAIBCN010000086.1 GCA_019694155.1 Vicinamibacteria bacterium
ATGTTGGCGCCGCCGGTGGGATTGGAGAGATCGACGAAGAACGTCTCGTAGGCCTCTTTCTCGGTCTCGCCAACCACCTGAATGGTGATCGTCTTGGTCTGTTCGCCTGTGTTGAAGGTGACGGTGCCGGTTGCGGCAGTGTAGTCGAGGGGGGCGGCGGCGGTGCCGTCGGCGGTCGCGTAGTCGACGGTGACCGTCCCCGGCGCGGGAGCGGAGAGACTCACCGTGAACGTGACCGGTGTCAATCCGGTGTTGCCCTCGACCGTCGTCTTGTCTCCGATGGAGACGATGAGGCCATCGTCCGCGACGATGGTGCCGACGCCCTGGGCATCGAAGATCGTCGCCCCCGTCGCGTTGGAGAGGTTCAGGAACACCGTTTCATTCGGCTCGATGACAGCATCCGGAGTGACCGGCACCTGCACCACCGCCGAGGCGGCGCCCGGCGGAATGGAGAGAGTCCCGGACGTGGCGACGTAGTCGGAGCCCGCGGTGGCGGTGCCGTCGGCGGTTGCGTAGCTGACGGTGACCGCCGAGGTCGACGTGGCGGAGAGGATGACGGTGAACGCCAGCTTCGGCGGGGTCCCGGCGTTGCCTTCGACGACCGAGAAGTCGGTGACGCTGATGGTGGACAGGTCGTCGTTGAGGATGGTGCCGGTCGCGACCTCGCCGCCCGGGGCGACGCTCGCGCCCGTGGGTGAGGAGAGGATCACCGTGAACGTCTCGTTGGGCTCAGGGATGGCGTCGCCGAGAATGGGGACGATGACGGACTTCTCGACATCGCCGACGGCGAAGGCGAGTTGGCCGGCGGTCGTGGCGAAGTCGGCGCCGGCCGTGGCCGTGCCGCCGGCCGTCGCGTAGTTCACAGTGACTGGCGCAATGGCGGGCCGGGACAGCCGGACGGGGAACGACAGGATGCTGCCCGCGAGATAGCCCTCGGGTCCGCGCCCGTCGGCGATCGACAGGGACACAGGGTCAGAACCGTCATCGTCCACGATGGCGCCCAAGGCGGCGATCCTTCCCGCGATGGCGCCATTGACGGCGGAAAGATGGACGCTCATGTACTCAATCGGCTCCGCGACGCTGTCGCCCACTATCTCCACGGTGACCGTCTTGGAGATCTCGCCTGGCGCGAACGTGATCGGGCCGCTCCAAGCCGCATAATCCGCCGGCGAACTCGCGGTCATGTCGGCGGTCGCGAACATCGCGGTTACTGGCTGCGTCGTGGCGCCGGAGAGGCTTACAGTGAAGACCGCGAACGTCGGGCCTGATGACCCTTCGAGCACGGTCGCATCCGAGACCGAGATCAGCGGGGCTGCCTGGATCACCCGCAGCAACTGTGGGGCGGCCGCCGCCCCTCCGTTGCCACCTTGTGAGGCCCGGATGCCGCACAGGCCCGGGGCCACCGCCACCACCGCGTTGCCGGATATGGTGCATTGAGAAGGCGTCCAGGTATCAAAGGCCACGGGCAGTCCGCTCGTCGAAGATGCGACGAGCGGAGTCGACACGCCCAACGGAAGCCATGACGGGGGTACGAAGGTCATCGACTGACCGATCAGAAGGGGTGTAGGCAGGCTGCGGCTTGTCGTCGTACCGTCGCCGACCTGACCGGTGGAGTTGCTGCCCCAGCATTTGATGACGCCCTCGTCGTTCAGCGCACAGGTGTGACTGAACGCCGCCTTGATGCTGGTCACGCCGGGGAAGTTCGAGACCTTCGTCGCGGTGAGGCGATCGGTGGTGGTGCCGTCCCCCAGCTGTCCGCGACTGTTGGAACCCCAGCACATGGCCTCGCCGGTTTGAAGGACCGCACAGGTGTGAGTCAGACCCGCATCCACCTTCGCCACCCCAGCGGTCAGGCCGAGCGCGCTCACCGAGGTGAGGCGAGAGGTCGTTGTTCCGTCGCCCAATTGACCGCTGAGGTTGTATCCCCAGCACCGGACGCCTCCCCCGGTGGTAAGAACGCACGCGCCGTAAGAGCCTGCCGAGATCGCCGTGACGCCGCTCGTCAGGCCAACCACGTTGACGGGGACCGATCGATTTATCGTGAACCCGTCGCCGATCTGGCCCTGGGCGGCTAGACCCCAACACTTCGCCCCGCCCGACGACGTCACCGCACAGGTGTGATGAGCGCCGGTCGCGATGGCGATGACACCGGTCTCGAGGCCAATGACGCTTACCGGCGTGTGACGCTCGGTTGTGGTTCCATCGCCCAGTTGCCCCTGAAAGTTGAAGCCCCAGCACTTGACGGCGCCGCTCTGGGTCAGCGCGCAGGTGTGAGCTTCGCCGGCGGCGATCGCAATGACGCCGCTCTGGAGCCCGACGACATCTACCGGGATCGCACGCTCGGTCGTGGTTCCATCACCCAGTTCACCGCTCGTGTTCTTGCCCCAGCACCTGACTCCGCCTGCATCCGTGAGCGCGCATGTGTGAGTATTCCCTGGGTCCGTGCTCGCGACCTCCCATGATTGCGTGGAGACCCTGGTCGGAGTCGGGCGGTCGTTGTGAGTTCCATCGCCCAATTGGCCGTTGCCGTTCGAACCCCAGCAACTGGCCCCTCCGGATGCCGAGAGCGCGCACGTGTCCGCCCCGCCGGCCGAGATGCCTTTCGCACCGTCGGCGAGTGTAGAGACAGCGGTGGCCACCCAGCGATCCGTGGTAGTCCCATCGCCGACGGCGCCGAGGGCGTTTCCACCCCAGCAGCGCGCTCCGCCCTGACCGGTCAGTGCGCAGGTATGAAGGCCTCCCGCCGAAATGGCCGCGGCGTTCCGGGCGAAGCCGCTTACCGGCGTTGGCGTCAGACGGTTGGCCTCAGTGCCGTCCCCGAGCCTCCCCTCCCCGTTGACGCCCCAGCAAAGGGCCGCATGCCCGGAAGTGATCGCGCAGGTGTGCCCCTCTCCCGCCGAAATGCTCTCGACTCCAGCGGCCAGGTCCGACACGGCGATTGGAACCAGGCGATCTGTGGTGGTCCCGTCTCCAACCTCCCCGCCCGCGTTTGCTCCCCAGCACTTGACGCCTCCTTCGCTCGTAAGTGCGCAGGTGTGATAGCCGCCCGCCGACAGGGCGATCACGCCACGGCTCAGGCCGGTGACGTCCGTGGCCGCAGCCTGATCATCGGTCGTTCCATTCCCCAGCCCTCCCCAACCGTTGTATCCCCAGCATTTCAATCCCCCCGCCTGAGTGAGCGCGCACGTGTGCTGGAGGCCCGCCGAAACCGCCATAGCGCCGCTTTTCAGGGTGAGGACATCCGCGGGAGTGGCGCGGCCAACTGTCGTTCCATCACCCAATTGGCCGAGGAGATTGTCTCCCCAGCACTTGACTCCACCGGCCGACGTGATCGCACAGGTGTGGACCTCGCCGACTGTGATGTCCACGACGCCGGAAGTCAGACCAGTCACGTTCGCCGGCGACAGGCTCGAAACCGTCGTTCCGTTGCCCAGTTGTCCCCGATCGTTGCGGCCCCAGCACTTGATGCCACCCTGATTCGTCAAGGCGCAGGTGTGGTTGAGCCCCGCGGCGATTTTCACCACACCTGTGGCGAGCCCCATGACGTCCACGGGCCGGAGCCGGGTCGTAGCCGTGCCATCGCCCAGTTCGCCGTTTCCGTTCCATCCCCAGCACTTAACACCGCCGCTGGTCGTGAGAGCGCATGCATGGTTCCCTCCAGCCTCGATCTGGGTGACCGTGGCGTCGAGCATGGTCGGCTGGGCCAGGGACGTCGAAGACAGGAGCGGGAAACACAGGGCGACGAGGTACGTACGGGGATCCGATCGATACATGGATTGCCTCCGGATTGTCGGCAGCGTGCGCAGTCAGATCACCACACGTTTGCGGAGCCGACCACTCTCCAAACGGGATCGGTGGCGGTGAAGGGCTGGAACACGCCCGTGCCGAGCCGTGTGGTTCCGTTCATGAACCACACCGAGAAGACCCCGGTTGGCGTCGGGTTGTGCCACAGGAAGTCGGCGAGACCGTCATTGTTGAAGTCCGTCTTCGTGGACACCAGATTGAAGGCCTGGGCCGTCGACTGGGTGATCGCGTAGTTGATGGTGCTCGTGACGTTGGCCCCGGTCACATCCCAAGCCAGGACCTGTCCGGTGGCCGAGTTGTACAGAGCGAGCTCATCATCGCCATCGTTGTTCGCGTCCACCGAGGCGACCACGCGGACAGTGCCCGCGCCGGGGAGGGGCGTCGTGAGATCGTACTGGCCGAGCAAGGCCGCATTGTCGTGGCGCATCACGCGTACCACGCCGGTGGTCGAGTTGTAGAAAGCGAGGTCGGGTGTGCCGTTGCCGTCGGCATCGAACGTGGTGGCCACCGTCCAGGGCGGACCCATTTGATAAGGGAGGAACTGATATCCCTTGAGGTTGTCGCCGTCGATGTACCAGAAGAGCATGCGGCCGTCGTTGACGTTGTGCCACAGGTAATCGAGCTGGCCGTCCTGGTCGAAGTCGGCGACGGCGCCCACGGTCCAGCCAGGATCGGTGGCCCACGGGGTGACCCAGTTGAAAGTGTCGAGGGTGTTGCCGTTCTTCATGTGCCACCGGTAGAGGCGATTGGTGACGAAGTTGTGGAACATGAGGCGGGAGCGATCGGTGGCGCCGTCGGTGTTGGTGATGGTGCCCTGGCCACGGCCGTCGCCGATGTTGGCGCCGCCGGTGGCGTTGGAGAGGTCGACGAAGAACGTCTCGTAGGCCTCTTTCTCGGTCTCGCCAACCACCTGAATGTTGATCGTCTTGGTCTGTTCGCCTGTGTTGAAGGTGACGGTTCCAGTGGCGGCGGTGTAGTCGAGGGGGGCGGCGGCGGTGCCGTCGGCGGTCGCGTAGTCGACGGTGACCGTGCCTGGAGCCGGGGCGGAGAGGCTGACCGTGAACGTCACGGGCGTGAACCCGGTGTTGCCTTCGACCGTCGTCTTGTCTCCGATGGAGACGATGAGGCCATCGTCCGCGACGATGGTGCCGACGCCCTGGGCATCGAAGATCGTCGCCCCCGTCGCGTTGGAGAGGTTCAGGAACACTGTTTCATTCGGCTCGATGACAGCATCCGGAGTGACCGGCACCTGGACCACCGCCGAGGCGGCGCCCGGCGGAATGGAGAGAGTCCCGGACGTGGCGACGTAGTCGGAGCCCGCGGTGGCGGTGCCGTCGGCGGTTGCGTAGCTGACGGTGACCGCCGAGGTCGACGTGGCGGAGAGGATGACGGTGAACGCCAGCTTCGGCGGGGTCCCGGCGTTGCCTTCGACGACCGAGAAGTCGGTGACGCTGATGGTGGACAGGTCGTCGTTGAGGATGGTGCCGGTCGCGACCTCGCCGCCCGGGAGGAAAGTCGCGCCGGTTGGCGAGGAGAGTGTGACCGTTAATGTTTCGTTTGGCTCGGAGATGGCGTCGCCGAGCACGGGAACGAGAACGAACTTCTCGATGTCGCCGAGGTTGAAGGTGATCTGGCCGGCCGCGGCCGTGAAATCGGAACCGGCGGCGGCGGTGCCCGCGGAGGTTGCGTAGTTGACGGTGACGGGCGCGGTCGCGGGCCGGGAGAGGCGCACGGGGAAGGCCAGGGTGCTGCCCGCGAGGTAACCCTCGGGTCCGCGAACGCTGGAGATTCCAATGAGGGTGGGGTCGGGGTTGTCGTCGTCGATGATGGCGCCCAAGGCCTCGAGCGTGCCTGCGCCAGCGCCCGAAAGCGCGGAGAGTGTCACCTTGAAATAGTCCGCAGGCTCAGTGGACGTGTCCCCGAGCACCTCGACATCGATGACCTTCGCTACCTCGCCGGGCGCGAACGTGATCGTGCCGCTCGTTGGTGTGTAGTCGACGCCCGATGTGGCGCTCAGGTCGCTGGTCGCGAAGGAAGCGGAGACTGGGTTCGCCGAGCCGCCAGACAGCGTCACTGCGAAGGACGCCGTTGTCGTCCCCGTAGCCCCCTCCAGAACCGAGGCGTTCCCGATTGTCATCGATGGAATGGTGGGGATGAGGTGAATCTGTTGTGGCGCGGCGGAATAGCTGCTGTTGCCTGATTGGGACACCTTGATGCCGCACAGCGCGCTCGCTGGCGCGGTTACAGTGACGCGATTTCCCAACACGACGCACGTGGTCGGCGTCCAGGTCTCGAAGGTGACGGGGAGGCCGCTCGTCGAAGTGGCGACGAGCGTCGTCGGGATGCCCTTGGCCAGAACGGCAGGTACGGGGAAGGCGATCGACTGCCCGAGTTGGATGGCCCTGGGGGTCGAGCGCGTGTTTGTTGTGCCGTCTCCCACTCCGCCATACCCGTTGTATCCCCAGCACTCCAAACCTCCCCCGGTGGTGATTGCGCATGTGTGGTACCCGCCAGCGGAGACCCGCGCCGCCGTATCCGTCAGGCCCGGGACGTCAACCGGCGTCGTCTGCTGCGCCAGGGTCCCGTCGCCCAGTTGCCCGTCCGAGTTCCAGCCCCAGCACTTGAGTGCGGCGCCACTGGTGACGGCGCAGGCGTGGAATTTCCCGGTGGTCACCGCGACGACGCCGCTCGACAGTCCGAGAACGTCCCCCGGCGTCCCCCGTGGTGTCGTGGTGCCGTCGCCCAGCTGGCCGCCGTTGTTGGCGCCCCAGCACTTGAGTGCGCCCCCAACCGTCACGGCACAGGTGTTCTGTGAACTCGCCGCGATGTTCGTGACGCCGCCGGTCAGGCCCAGAACGTCGACGGGCGCCAAACGCTGCACGGTGGTGCCATCGCCGAGCTTGCCGTTCAGGTTGCTGCCCCAACACTTCACTCCGCCGCTCGACGTCAGAGCGCAGGTGTGGAAGTCTCCGGCAGCGATGGAGGCCACGGGGGAGCCCAGGCCGGCGACGATCTGAGGGGTCGGGTACGAGATCGTGTTCCCAATGCCGAGCTGTCCGTTTCCGTTGTTGCCCCAACACTTCACGATACCGTTCGCGGTGAGCGCGCAACTGTGGTAGAGCCCGGTGGCGACTTGGGTGATCCCGCTTCCGAGGCCCAGGGGCTCCACGGGGGTCGTCCGCGAGGTGGTAGTGCCGTCCCCAAGCCCCCCGATGCCGTTGTACCCCCAACACCGAACGGCGCCGCCCGTTGTCAAGGCGCAGGAATGGTAGGCGCCCACGGCGACAGCCTTCACGTCCTGGCTCAGTCCGAAGACGTCCGTGGGTGTCGTTCGGTCGGTTGTCGTTCCATCTCCTACTTCCCCGTCATAGTTATTGCCCCAGCACTTCGTCCCCCCGCCCGTCGTGAGGCCGCAGGAGTGGAACAGACCCAGCGAGACCTGAGCCATGCCCGTGGACAGACCGCCGACAACCACCGCAGCCACACGCTTGGTGGTGGTTCCATCGCCAAGTTGCTCGTTGGCGTTGGCGCCCACGCACCTCAGCCCACCCTCGCGCATTCCGATGCATGTGTGACTCTTCCCGGCCGACACGCTCACCACACCGCTTCTCATCTCCAGAGGAGCGACGGGTAGGGTTCGGTTCGTCGTTGTTCCGTCACCCAGTTGCCCGTCTGTATTCCTTCCCCAGCACTTCACGCCTCCCGCGACAGTCAGCGCGCAGGTGCGCCCGTTGGCCGCGGAAAGGCGAATGAGGCCTGCAGAGAGTCCGGAAACGTCAGCCGGCGAATTTCCCGAGACGTTCGTTCCGTCGCCCAGGGCGCCACTGGAGTTGTTCCCCCAGCACTTGGCGCCTCCTCCCGTCGTGAGGGCGCAGGTGTGGTCCAGGCCGGCGGCGATGCCGATTGCGCCGCTGCTCAAGCCCAGGACGTCGACCGGCGAGGTTCGATCAATGTTCGTTCCATCGCCCAACTGCCCGTTGCTGTTGCGGCCCCAGCATTTGACGGCACCCGACAGCGTCAACGCACAGGTGTGAGACGCCCCGGTCGAGATAGCCGCCACGCCGCTGGCAAGGCCCGGGACGCTGACGGGCGTGTAACGGTTGGTGGTCGTCCCGTCTCCCAGCTGACCGGAGTCGTTGAAACCCCAGCACCATACCCCGCCGGCTGCGGTGAGCGCGCAGGTATGACTCGCCTCCGGTCCCGTCGCGACGGCTGCGACGCCGCTTGTGAGGCCCGAGACGAAATCCGCGGATTGCCGGCTTAGGGAGTTCGTGCCGTCACCCAACTGCCCCGCCCAGTTCTGGCCCCAGCATTTGACGCCCCCGACAGATGTCAGGGAGCATGTGTGCCTGGAGCCGGCCGTCACGCTGACCGCGCCGCCCGCGCCCGGAACATCCCAGGAGGGGCCAGGCGAATTCGTGAGCGAGGTCAAACCCCAGCACCTCACACCCCCGAGAGAGGTTACGGCGCACGTGTGAAGATCGCCCGCGGAAACCAGGGCGCCCGTCGAATCGAGAATGCTGGGGGGCGCCTCGGCGCTTGCACTGGCCGTGAACGTGACCGGACTTCCGGCCAGGCCCAATGAGGACGCGGTCAGCGTGTTGTTGGAAACCCCCTGGATCGGACCGAGGAACCAGGAGTCGGGCGCGGCGATGCCCGCGATATTGGTGATTTGCGCCCCGCCGGCCACGCTACCGCCGCCGGAACCGACGGCGAAAGTCACTTGAACACCGGGCACCGGGACATCGAAGGAATCGCGAACGACGACCGAGGGTGGGACCGGCACTGATGAGCCAATGGGGGCGATCTGATTGTCGCCTGCGTAGGAGCTGATCTGATGCGGGGATGTCGCGTAGTTGATCCGAATGGCGCCAAACAGGGCCGGCGCGAATCCGAAGCAGTGAAACTCGTAGTCGATAGCCAGCGTCTCGATCGACCCGTCCGGCGCGAAAGACAGCTCCTGAACCACAAAACGACCGGTAGCCGAGTTGCTGCAGTCATTCCCATTCGTCACGTCCATTGCGGGGCGTGACGTATCGTTGTTGGGCCACTCATACGGCCAGGCCACGGCGTTGTCATACGTCCCGGGCGCGAGTTCGGCGTCGTTCGGTGCGGTGAAAAAGAAGATCCAAAGAGCCCCATCGCCGGGAGCCTGTTGATTCTTCATGAATTGAATCGCGACGGTCTTGCCGGATTTCCACACGGACACGTCACCATCGAGGGGTGAGTAGGTCCAGCGCTTTCCTTTGCCAAGGAACTCATTGGGCTGGCTGTTGAACACCAGCGCCGTGCTGGTCTGACCCAGGGCGGGCGAAGCAGCCATGGCCCAGGCGACTACGACGAAGATGGCGGCTCTGAATGCTCTCATCCGACTCCCCCTGCGAAGGAACAGCCCCGTGCGCCGAAAGGAGCGCGCGTCGGCAACGAAGTAGCCCCGGGGAGGATAACCCCGAGGGCGTCTCGGCGCCTTCCCGCTAGAGCGCGCGGGTGGACGCTGCGCCCGTGGGCTCTTCCCAGGGTCCCTGCGTGACCTCTATCTCAACAGGTTGGAAGTAGCGGGAGCTCGCCATATGGATGCCGCTCGCGCGTCGCGCCCGATAGAGGCGTCCGCCCTCCGTCGTGGGATCGGGGGCGATCCGGTCATCGATCGTCACCGAGGCATCGTGGATGGTCACGGTTCGATGGAGCTTCGCTTCCTTCGTGACCCGACGTCCCATCAACCGACGCACGACGACCTTGCGAAAGAGATCGCCGATCCATTGAATGCGCAGGACGGTGGAGTTCAGGATTCGAAGCGCGACCATCTGATAGGTCTTCACGTCTTCGTGAAGCGAGAGGAAGAAGCCGGCTTCGATCGTGATCGAATCGTCGGTGACGGCCGCGGCCATTCCCGCAGCGGGGACGCGGGTGACATAGCGGCGCCCACCCTCCGCGAGGAGATAGCCGCCATCCTCGACGGCGAGCCGCCACGCGCCCTCCAGGCTCCTGCGATAGATGACCACCGCGCCGCCGAGTCCCGAGCCCACGTACACGGCCTGACTCGCGCTTCGGCGGACGAAGATGCCTGCGTTGGGGAAATCGAGTCGAGCGGGAAGGGCGCCCTGCGCCGTGGCGGCCAGTGGCTGCGACGCCACCAGATCCGCGGCCTCGCGCGCATCGTCGCCCAGGCGGATCGCGTTGCCGAAGTCGAGGCTCGATGGCAGAGGCACGAGACCGTCATCCCACGCCGTCTGAATCCGAGCTGCGAGCGGCGCGAAGCGGGCATCGCGGCGGGCCGCCACCTCGAACGAGTAGGGATAGATGAGAGCGGTCGACCGGCAGCCGAGCAGGGGATTGATCGTGCCATCCGGCATCACGACCGCGTCCATGAATTCCATTGCCTTGTCGACGACCGGCCAGAGGTTCAGATCCGGGTAGAGCAATCCCGTCTTGGTGAGGTAACGAAGGGTGCGGGTCTGATAGCCGGCGTCGGGGCCGTGGTATTCCCTGAACCAGCCCTCGTCCCGGTCGAACCACGACAACGTTCGCGCGATGTACTCGCGGCCGCGGGCCTCGGCGGGTGCGTCGCCGAACGCCTTCGCGTAGTGCAGCAGCTCGTACCCGTACTGCGCGATGTGGTTTGCAACTTCGCCATGCTTCTCGTCCGTGCGGAGAAGGAAGGCGACGCCACGCCGGATGATGCCTTCGAGTTCGGCCGCGGCGTCTCTGGACAGCAGGCCCGAGCCATGCAGGTCGACGAGTGTGGCCAGAAAGTCAAAGAAGACGCCCGGCGACTTCTCGTGGGGGTAGCACTGGTCGAAGCTGCCATCGCCCCACTGGATCCGGCCCATGTAGCGCACGGTCGCGTCGAGCCATGGGCGCATCGCGTCGAGCCCGCCGCTGCGCCTTGCATAGGCGATCGCGACGTTCAGGCCGTACTGCATGGTGGAGTCGGAAAAGTCCTTGTACTTCCAGCCCCAGTACGGACGATCCATCGATCCATACGATGGCGAACCGGGATCGCGGTTCCACGCGGAGAGAACCTGTCGGGCCACGATCCGGAACTCGCGCTCGTAGGGATTCGTGGGTGGAAGCAGTGTCATCCGAGTTTCCTGACGAGGGGCGAGGTGAGCGCGGCCCACAGGGGTGAAGGAAGCCGACGTCCCACGCCGCGGGCGAGAGAATACAGGCCGGAGCTCGAGTCGTTGTGCTCCTCATTCGACGCAGGGATGGAGAGGACGGTGGTCAACGATTGCGCGGCGCCCCACTTCTTCTTGAAGGCGAGGAGGCTCTCCTGCTTCGGCGAATCGCTGCCGAAGTCGAACCACTGCGCGCCCGATCGCTCAGCCTCGCGCAAGGCTTCGAACAGCATGAGGTCGTTGGCGCGCATCTCCTGGCCCTCCAGGGTCGAGGCGGAATAGCCGTAGACGTAGCGGCGGGCGAAGGCGAAGAAAAGGCCGCCGGCTACCGGCCCTTTGGGGCCGAGGATCACGAGGAAGCGCGCCCATTCCCGCCCCTCATCGAGGATGGCCTCGAACAGGGCGCGCGGGAACACGGGCACGCCCAGGCGCGACTGGGTGGCGCGATGCAGCTGATGCCAGGCTTCGGCGTGTTCGGGGCCTCGGCGCCATTCGAAGGTGAGACCGTTTCGCTCCGCCTGCCGAACCATGTTGCGGTTCTTCTTGCCCACGCGGTCCCACAAGTCGCCTTGCTGCAGGGGCATGACGCTGTGAACCCAGTACTTCGAGACCGAGAAGCCCTCGGCCCGCGCGATCTCTTCATCGACCGGGGCGCACGATTTCAGGGCTACGCCTGAAGCCCCGGCGTCCGCCATCGCCTTGCTCGCCGCGGCGTAGGCCGCCCGTTCGGACTCCGGGCTCGTCGCGAGAACGCCGCCCCGGTCGCGAAAGGGGACGCCCACGAGACGCCGGGAGGCGAGGCCCTTCACTTCGAAGAGCGGGACCACGGCGGCGATCCGTCCGCCGGCCTCGCGGAGGGCGAGGCCTCTGGCCGGGTAGCCGAATCCGCGCTTGAGGACGCGGGCCCAGTCCGAGAGATGGTAGATCGAAGCGTCCTGGTGACGGTTCACGAACTGATCCCACTCTTTCCAGTCCTGCTCGGAGACCGGAGGCGTCGCGCGGAGTTCGCTCATCGAGCGCTCACCGCCCCGAGCATTTCCTCGAAGCCGCTCTGCCACCCATAGTCCGGGGAGAGCGTGTGCGGATGCCAGAGGATCGCGGCTTCACCGCCCACCGCTCTCACCTCGTCGATGAAGTGTCGAAGCCGCGCGCCCCGGGCCGAGGGATCGAGTTCGGCGTAGTCGTACAGGTGCGAGTCCATCACCATCAGAGGCAGCACTTCGAGCTTGTGTGGTGCGCCGGCGCTGGCGTTCCAGGGATGATGCCGCAGGGCCGCGCTCACCCGGAACCCCGGCCGATCGTTGAACCCGAGGGTCGAGTCGAGGGAGAAGCCCGCCTCCTCCTGTGCCGCCCAGGTCCGGGCCCACGAGAAGCGCATCCAGTGCTGGCGGCACGTGCCTACTTCCCCCGACACCAGCCCGCTCACCGCCGACCGCTCTTCGGCCAGGCGAGGCCCGTCGTTCCACGAGGAGTAGGAAGGATGGACGCCGACTTCGTGGCCGCGCGCGGTGAGGCGACGCAGGCGTTCGGCGAGGCCCGGCGTCTTCAGCGCGTAGCCCGGATCGAGCAGGGCGTCCACTGGACCGCGCCAGGCGCGGCGGGCGTGGATGAAGAAGAGGCCGCGCAGGCCCGCGGCCTCGTCCGCGGCCGCGACCTCGTCGATCCGGTCGTAGGTTCCGGACCCGAAGGCGAAAGAGGCCGCCGACGCCGCGACGCTGCGAGCCCGCTGGAGCTCGCCGCGGATCGAGAGTCGCATGGCCCGGAACCCGCGGAAGGCCGATTGCTTGAACCGGATCGCGAACGTCTTCCCGAGGGCGTCGACATCGTGAGTGAGCCGGATTCGCGCTGCCGGCCGCGGGCCGAAAAGAGCGGTCTCCTCGCGGCCCGACTGCCGGGCCGCCCACCGCCTCAGGAAGAGCGCGATCCGGTTGACCCAGGCGCGTTCGAACGCGCGCGGGTCGATGGGTCCGAGGCGGTAGGAATACGAGTGGATCGGCCCGCGAGCGTCCTCGTGGGCGCGCTCCGAAGCGCCCGAGAGATACCACGCCGCTGCGCTCCACCAGTCGACCGAGCGCCATCTCTCGTCCGGATCGGCGGCTCCGGGGGCTACCGCCGTCAGGGGCACGAGCAGCGCTCCTTCGACGCCGCAGTCGAGGGCCCATGGCGGAAGCCGCACGTCGACGAGATCGGCCAGCGTGCATTTCCCTCCGGCAGCCGTGGGCACGGTGAGCGCCTCGAGGGCGGAAGGGTTTTGCGGCCAGTAACCCGAGAGCGCGAGAGCGGCCCAGGTGTCAGTGGCGGCTTTGTTCATGCGAGGGCGCGTCGATGAACTCCCGGTGCCACAGCTCCAGGTTGAGCGCGCCCCACAAGGCGCGAGCCGCCGGCCCCGGGTCTTCCAGCAGTTGTTCGAGGGCCGATCGCCGGAAGAAGCCGCGGGTGAGCGCCCGGGGCGAGAGCAGGATGTCGTGCAGGAAGTCCCGCACAGGGCCCTTCGCCGCCCATTCCCGGAGGGGCACGGGGAAGCCCATCTTGTCCTGGCGATCCGCGACCCTGGTGGGAATCGCGCCAGTGAGGGCTTCGCGAAGCACCTCCTTCGAACGGCCGTGCCGAAGCTTCATCGAGCCCGGGATCCGCGCCGCGACCTTCGCCACTTCCACGTCGAGCAGGGGCACGCGGCTTTCGATGGAAGCGGCCATGCTCATGCGGTCTTCCACCTGGAGCAATGCCTGCAGAAGAGTGCTCGAGTCGAAGGCGAGCATGCGCTCGAGGAGCGAGCGGGGGCCGGGCCGGTCGAAGACGCGGCGGAACTTCTCGAAAACCAGGTCTTCGGTGTCCGAGCCGAGGGCTTCGGCCTCGAGCACGCCGCGCCACGGCCCGCGGCGATCCACCAGCCGGAAGTAGCGCCGGTCCGCGGGATCGAAGAGGCCCTCCGCGAAGAAGTGCTGGAGCAGCGGTTCGTATCCTCGGAGCTGGGGGAGGGCGGCGCCCATCTCCGAGAGGTCGAGGGAGGCGCTCTCGCCCGGGCCGACCTTCGCGCCCGGCCCGTGAATGGCGGCCTCGAGCACCGCCCCCGTCTCCGCCACGAGATAGCGGGCGTAGCCCCCGAAGAGCTCGTCGCCCCCCTGGCCGCCGAGCACCACCTTGACGTGTCTCTGCGCGGCGCGGCTCACGAAGTACTGCGGGAACAGGCCGGGGCCGGCCGCCGGCTCGTCCATGGCGCGGACGAGGCCGGGCATGAGGTCGACGAAGTCCCGCGGCCCGGGGGTGCTCACGACCAGCTCGAGGTCGAGCGCCGAAGCGGCCTCGCGCGCGAAGGCGGACTCGTCATACGCTTCGCCCTCGTCGAAGCGACCGTGGAAGGCTGGAATCCTGCGGCCGGTGGCTTTGCGAGCCAGGGCCGCGACCGCGGTTGAGTCGAGCCCACCCGACAGATACACGCCGATTGGGACATCGGAGCGGATCTGGAAGCGCGCGCTCGAGTCGAGCGCGGCGCGCAGGTCGCCCACCCCCTCCTCCACCGAGGTGTAGAGCGGCGAGTCGAAGTCGAAGTCCCAGTAGCGCACCACGCTCCGGATCCGCACTCCCTTGCCCTTCACGTAGGTCCCGGGTTCGATCTTGCGCACCCCGCTGAAGAGAGTGCGTTCGGAGAGAGTGAACTGGAAGGTGAGGTACTCGGCGAGCGCCTCGTGATCGAGGGCGCGGCGGAAGTCCGGGTGGGCGAGGAACGCCTTGATCTCGGAGGCGAAGCCGATTTCCTGGCCGAACTCGGCGAGATAGAGCGGCTTGATGCCGAAAGGATCGCGGGCGAGCATCCATTCGCCGCTCTTGAGATCGCAGAAGGCGAACGCGAACATCCCGTTCAGCTGCGCGAGCGCTTTTTCGCCGCGGCGGATCAGGATCTCCAGCAGGACCTCGGCGTCGGAGGCGGTGTGGAAGGCGACGCCCTCGTCGGTCAGCTCACGCCGGAGTTCGAGGTAGTTGTAGATCTCGCCGTTGAAGGTGAGGGCGTAGCGGCCGTCCGCGGAGATCATGGGCTGCGCGCCCCCCGTCACGTCGATGATGGAGAGCCTTCGATGTCCGAGCACGATGCCCCGGCCTTCCGCGCGCCCTTCGCCGTCGGGCCCGCGGTGCGCGAGCGCCTTCATCATCGAGTCGACGATGCTCCGGCTCTCGCCGATTGCCCGTCCCGTCCCGAACAGACCGCAGATGCCGCACATCCTCGGGCTACCTCGAGGCCTTCGTTTCGAGGGCGGCCGCGCGGTACCGCGCGTTGGTGCGCCAGCCGCCCCAGGGCCAGTGATAGAGCAGGGCCATGGTGAGGTAGCCGACGGTGGTGACGCTGGAGATCATCTTCGAGGCGGAGAGCTTGCGATCGTACCGGAGCACGAAGGGCACCTCGGCGAACCGCGCTCCCAGCATGCGGAGCTTGACCAGTTTCTCGAGGGTGCAGGTGAAGCCGAGACCCTTGAGCTGGATGAAGTTGTTCCCAAATACCCGGATCGCCCGCCGGATGATGCCGGCCCGGTAGGCCCGGAAGCCGCACGAGTACTCCTGGACGCCCGAGATGGGAAAGAGCACTTTCATGAAGAGGTTGGCCCCCCGGCTCACGAACGCCCGATAGGCGTTCACGCCCTTCTGGCCGCCGCCTTCCTGGAAGCGCGAGGCGATGACCACGTCGTAGCCCTCGTCGAGCTTCTTCTTCATGAGGTGCATGAAGGAGGGGTCGTGGGTGTCGTCGCAGTCCATGCGGATGATGATGTCGTCGTCCTTGAGCAGCTCGGCCGCGCGCTCGAAGAGGTCGCGGCTCGCCTCGCCCAGGCCCCGGTTGAGCTTGTGGGTGATGACCTCGAGCCGCACCTTCGCGGGGTAGGACGAAAGAACCTGCGCGGTCCGGTCGCTGCTTCCGTCGTCGCAGACCACGATCGCGCCTTCGCCGCCCTGCTCCGCGAAGAACTGCTCGATCTTGGGCAGGAGGATGGGGAGGCTTTCTTCCTCGTTGTAGGCGGGCAGAAGAACGACGATCATCAGAAGAAGTTCTCCGATTTCGAGATCCAGCGCTCATGCCAGAGCACCGCGTTGAGGATGGTCCAGAGCTGGAAGCTCCGGCCGCCCCCGCCCTCGGTCTGGGCCTTGAGCAGCCCGTCCACGAAGGAGTCGTCGATGAGGCCGAGCTTCCGGAATTGCGAGCGTTCCCAGGCCGCGACGCAGCGCTTTCCGAAGCCCGGGTCCTTGAACCACTCTTCCATGGGCGCCCCGAAGCCCTGCTTCTTGCGGTACACGAGATCGGCGGGCAGGTGCCTCTCCGCCACCTTCTTCACCACCCACTTGCCGACGCCGTCGCGCAGTTTGTAGCGGGCGGGCAGGCGCGCCGCGAACTCCACCACCTCGTGGTCGAGGAAGGGAACACGCGCCTCCACCGCGTGGGCCATGGTGAGCTTGTCCACCCGCATCAGCAGATGTTCGGAGAGACGGAGTTTCATCTCCATGTAGGGGATCTTGGCCAGGATCTCGTCGTTGCCGAAGCCGGGGCCGAAGTTCCCGAGATAGTGGGAAACCACGGCATGGGAGTCGAGCGCGCGATGCGAGTCGGGCAGCAGCCCTTCGACCGGACAATCGATGGCCTGGGTGAAGAGGGACGGGTCGGGGGTCAGCTGGTCCCGCATGCGGCCCACGAAACAGGCGGCGCCGCCCCAGAAGAGCTCCTGCCCCTTGCGGGCGCGCGCCTCGAATTCCCTGTCCTCGTCCGACAGGAGAGGAGAGGAGCGCCCGAGGAGCCTCTGGAACAACGAGGACTTCTGCCGCGCCTTTCGATAGACCTCCGCGTCCTTCCTCCGGTAGTGCTCGCACCACCAGTAGCCGAGGAAGTTCTCGTCCGAGCCCTCGCCGACCTGGACCACGGTGGTGCCGCTCTTCTTCACGAGCTCGGAGAGGAAGTAGAGAGGGATGCAGACGTTGTCGGCGATGGGCTCGTCCTGCAGCTCCACGAGCCGGGGCAGGAAGTCTTCCGCTTCCTTCCGCTTGATCAGGACCTCGTGATGCGCGGTCTTGAAGATCCCGCTGACCCGCCGGGCGTGCGTGAACTCGTTGTAGCTTTCCTCGTCCTCGTACCCGACGGAGAACGTGTCGACGGGCCGATTCATGCGCTCGGCCATCAGGGCCACGTTCAATGACGAGTCGACGCCACCCGAGAGAAGGACGCCGAAGGGGACGTCGGACACCATGCGCCGCTCCACGGACTTGCGCAGGAGCCGTTCGAGTTCATCGACCGCCTTGCCATCCGACATTTCCGCGTCGCGGAACATCCTCGACGCATCGGGCTTGCAGTCCCAGTAGCGCGTGGCCCGGGCCCGGCCGTCGGCCTCGATGGTGACCCGGTGCCCGGCCGCGATCTTGAAGATCCCGCGGAAGAGGGTGAGAGGCGCCGGCGCCACGATGAAGGTGAAGTAGTGCCAGAGGGCGGTGAGGTCCATCTCCGGCTTCACGTCCTCGTGCTCGAGCAGCGCCTTGATCTCGGAGGCGAAGAGCCACTCGCCGCTCGAGGTCCGGGTCAGGTACATGGGCTTGATGCCCACCCGGTCGCGCACGAGGTGCAGGCGCGGGCTGCCCGCGTTCCGCTCGTCGCAGATGGCCACCGCGAACATGCCGAAGAACTTCTCGATGCCGGGGAGGCCCCACTCTTCGTACGCGTGGAGCAGAGCCTCGGTGTCCGAATGATCGGTCTTCCACGTGTAGCGGCCGAGGGCCTCGAGTTCCTTTCGGACCTCCGCGTGGTTGTAGAGCTCGCCGTTGAAGATGATGGTGACGTCGCCGCGCTCGTTCCACATCGGCTGCGAGGCCGCCTCGGACAGGTCGATGATGGAGAGCCTCCGGTGCGCGAGGAGGAAAGAACCGTCGCGCGATCGCCACAAGCCGGCGCCGTCCGGCCCGCGGTGCGCGATGCGGTCGCGCATGCGGGCCATGGTGGCGTCGCTCGTCCTCGCCCCTCCGGGCCGAAACGCCCCCGCGATGCCGCACATGGCCTATCGGTTCTCCTCGAGGGCGGGCGCGTCCCCATAGCGGACGTCCCAGTCTCCCCGGAGGACGCAGAGGGCGCCCTGGGCTATGGAGGCGTCGGCGAGGACGCGGATTTCCATGTAGCGGCTCATCGCGAAGATAACGTCGGAGTTGATGGAGAAGAACTTCGACTGTTCCTTCTCATAGTAGCCCGCGCGCACCAGCTGAGCGCTGATGGAGAAGACCCCCTCCCCGAGAGGCAGGGCGTCGAGCGTGACCGACAGCGTGGCCTTCCGGCCCGAGGCCGCGCTGATCCGGATCTCGGGGCCGAAGATGCGGACGCCGAAGGGCACCTCTTCCCGGTACAGGCTCACCGCCACCTGGATGGAGTCGTCGAAGGCCGGATCCACCACGGCCAGGTCGAACTCGAAGCGGGCGCGGCGTCCGTGGTGGAAGATCCGGGCGTCCTCCCCCTTCTCGTTCAGGACGCGCGTCTTCTCAATGGTGATGCTGCCCACGCCGAATACGGGACCTTGGGCCTTCTCCGCGGGGACGAGGCCTTCGCTCACCGGGACGAGGTCGGAATGGACCTCGGACCAGCCCTTGTCGAAATGGCCGCGGCCGAGGAGCACCCGTCCGTCCGGGCTGAAGACGCGGAACTCGAGATCGCACGGCGCCTCCGCGTGCAGGGCGCACGAGATGGAGCTCGGCTCGACATCCACGCGGGCGTCGAGCGCCACCGCGACGCGATAAAGAGGCGACCCGTGATTCCTGAAGACGCGAACCCGCCGCTGGTCCACCGTCGCGAGTTCGCCCCACGCGCTGCCCTCGACCATGATGCCGGGGGACCCCGCGACCGACTCCTCGAGGATCGGGGCTTCCTCGCGCCCGCCGTCCGGCAGATCGAGTCGGAAGTGGGCGATCTCGAGGACTCCCTTCGGCGGGTGTCCGTCGGCGGTCCGCGCCTCGATCAGGATCCGGCCCTTGCCCGGCACGATGGGGGCCGGGCTCCGCATCGCTTTCGCCCGGAGCCGCTCCTCCTCCTGGAGGCGGATCGATTCTTCGTAGGCGCGCGCCACCTCGTTGCCGTCGCCGTCCCGCACGATGCGGCCCCGGTCGAGCCAGATCACCCGGCTCGCGAGCCGCACCGCGGCGTAGACGTCGTGACTCACGAGCAGCGTCGTGGTGCCCTCCTGGGCGCACATCTCGCGGATCCGGTCGAAGCTCTTGCGGGCGAAATAGGAGTCGCCCACGCCCAGAACCTCGTCGAGGATCAGGATGTCGGGAACCACCGCGGTGGAGATCGCGAACATGAGGCGAGCGCCCATGCCCGTCGAGTAGGTCCGCATGGGCTGATCCGCGTAGTTCTCGATCTCCGCGAACTCGATGGCGCCCCGCGCGAGCCCGGCCGCCTTTTCGCCCGTGATGCCGAGCTGGGCCAGGTAGCTCAAGGCGTTTTCGCGACCCGTGAAGTCGGGATGGAAGCCGGCGCCGATCTGCAGGAGGGCATGCACCTTCCCCCGCACTTCGAGTCTGCCTCCCGTGGGCCGGATCACCTTGGTGATGAGCTTCAGCAGAGTGCTCTTTCCCGCGCCGTTCCTTCCGATGATGGCGATGCGCTCGCCGCGCTTCACCTCGAGGTCGAGATCGTGCAGGGCGGGGAAGGTCAGAGCCTGCCCACCGCGGAGCAGCCCCATGACGTCGAGAAGCCGGTGGTGGGGCTCCCGGTAGAGCCGGTAGACCTTGGACAGGCCCTTGACCTGGATGACGGAATCACTCATCGGCGAGGAGCGCGTCGCGCAGGCGTTCGAAGAACATGGCCCCCGCCGCGAAGAAGACGATGCCCATCAGCAGGGTCGGCCAGGGGATCGCGTTCGTCCAGGGCCCGGTGGTGTCGAACAGGCACTTCCGGTAGGCGTCGATGAGGTACGTCAGGGGATTGAGATAGAGGACGAAACGCAGGGACTCGGGGACCATGTCGGCCCGGAAACCGATCGGAGAGATGAAGATCAGGAAGGTGAGGCTCAGGTTCACGAAGTAGGCGATGTCCGGCAGGACCACCGCGATGAGCGACAGGATCCAGGCGAGGCCCCAAAGGAAGAGAATCTGCCCGACGAGAACGAGGGGCAGAAAGAACGCCCGCGGGGAAAGCCGGAGATCCGCCGCGGACAGCACGAGGAGCAATTCGGTGGCCACGATCTGAGACGCGAGCCCGACGAGCACGGCGCGGACCGGCAGCAGTTCGACGGGAAAGAGCACGTTCCTGACGAGCTGCATGTTCTGCCGGATGGAAAGGCACGAGGAGTTGATCGCTTCGGACAGCCCCAGGTACGGCACGAGGCCGCAGAAGACGAAGAGCAGGTAGCCCAGACGCCCCATGCCCTCGAGCCGCGCCCCGAGTACGAAGGCGAAGGTGAAGACGTAGGCGGAGAGGAGCAGGATCGGGTAGAGGACGACCCAGGTCCGTCCGAGCAGTGACGAGGCATGCCGCTTCTCGATCTCGACGCGCGTGGTGGCGAGGAGGATGGAGCGGTTGGCGGCGAGGATGCGGAGAGCGTCGCGGATGGACTTCATGACGCGGTCCCGGTCTCCAGGGGCTCCAGGGTGAAACGGAAAACGGACTCACCCTGGCCCCGAAGGCGGGTGGTGAAGCGGACTACCGTGGAGGGCGCGCGCTTCCCATACGAGGGCGAGACGAACGCCGGATCCAGGCGGACCTCCAGAGCTTCGGCGGAGCGGAGCACCCGGCGGGCCGAGGCGCGGCCCAGGGTGACTTTCCCCCGATCGTCGATGTTCGCGGAAACCGCGGGGTCGAGGTGGAACGAGAACGTGGCCGGGCCCTCGAACGAGCCGGAAATACGGTCGTCGAGGGTCAAACGATCGCTGTCCTCGTAGAGGGTGAAGGTTCGGGTGTGGAGGGCACCTTCGGCGCTGCGGGCATAGCCACGATGGAGTCCACGATACTTTAGGCAGCCCGGTTCCGCCCGGCATTCGAGGTGCTCCGGATGGGAGAGGCTGAGGATCCGGAAGAGCCAGTCGGGACGCATCTCCGCCTGCTCGAGATCACCCAGTTGAAGCGTCGAATGGAACGACGTGCCGCGGTGCCGGTTCCGCGCCTCGGGGTCGCCGGTGTACACGTAGCTCCCCGGGTCCACGATCCACGGGCCGCCCTCGGCGTGGAATTCGAAGGACAGCAGGTCGTTGTGCTTGTGGTTGCCGAAACCGCGGGTGCCTGTTTCTCCATTCGTGACCAACAGCCAGGCCGTTCTCGTGCGCAGAACGGCGAGGCCCGCATGCGGAAACAGGCGGGCCGAGGGAGCCGCGTCTTCGGCCCCCCCGCTTTCGCCGGCCGCGTGCGGGTCATACCCCCAAAACGCCGCTTCCCAGGCGCCCGCCTCTCCGCCCAGTCTTCGCCAGTCTTCGCGGCGGAACATGGCCGCCGCGGGACCGAAGAGATGGCTCGGATCTCCGGGCTCGTCCATTCCATACCCGGTGAGGATGTGGACGCGTCCGTCATCCGCGTCGCCGATGACCGGCATCAGTCCATCCGGGCGGAGGCAGCCCGCGAGGAACTCGAACATGGAAGCGAGGCGCGCATGGTACGCGCCCGACAAGGGTCTCCCCTGAAGCTCGGCGAGCCGGGCCCCGGAAAGGAACAGCTCGGCCACCAGGCGGTGGTAGGGCACGGAGGATTCGTAGTCGGCACCGTCCGGCAGCACCTGAACCTCGATCTCCTTTTCCAGCGCCGGGATGCAGAAGTCGAGCCACTCGTCGGCCGCCGGGTCGCCCTTGAAAACAAGGGCCACGAAGAAGAGGCCAATGAGATTGCTCAGAAAGTGGTTGCTCGTGACCTCGTAGTGATTTTCGAGGTTCTCGAACACGAAGTGGCCGTGATGAAAAAGGGCCTCGTAGGCCCGGACCGTGTCCGGGTGCTCGAAGGCCGCGCCCCGGAGTTCCTCGAGCGCCAGGGCCCAGCTCACGGCCCGCAGCGCCACGTCCATGGTGCAGGTCCACTGGATGCCGCGGCCTTCCGGATTGGCTTCCATGAAGTCGGCGATCTGAGCCAGCACTTCGGTGGCGAACTCGGACCTTCGGGTAATGCGGAAGGCCTGGACGAGCACCGCGAAATGCTGGCAGCGGGCGAGCTCCCAGGGGTGCTTGATGTCGGCGAGGCCGGGACGCATCTCGTACAGGCGCCACTCCTTGAAAGGCACGTGGTTCGGGAACCTCAGGTTCCGCACGGGGTCGAGCGTCCAGTCGATAGGGACGTAGCCTGTCGCGTGAACGGGGCGGGCTGGATCCCGAGGCACGAAGGGGCCGCTGCCGAGGAGGTCGAACTCGTGACGCAACACACGCTCGGCGGCGGCGATCGTCCCGGCGGCGAGCCCTGGATGGTCGTTCGCGAGTCGCGCGAGAACTTCATCGTTCCGGACCGAGTAGAGAGTGGAGGGCCCCACCGGAGGCCCTGGGAACAACCGGGGCTTTCGCGGTTCGGCCGGAGGAGTCGAGGGGCGCGCGCGATGAAAGAGCCTGCCGAAGAGCGCGAGGATTCTCTCTCGCACTCTCAGGCCTTCCCTCCCCGGAACGTCACGGAGAGGTCACTTCGAAAGCTGGATCGACCCAGGCCGAGCCCCTGGAGCGCGCGCAGGATCCCCGCGGTGGGCTCGGGGTCGCGACCGCGCAGATCCGCCTCGCCGAACGCCGCCGCGAGGCGACGGATCTCCTCCGCATGAAAAGTGCGGGCCACCATGTCGGGAGTGAGGATCGGTTCGCTTCGCGCGACCACCTCGTCGGGTGAATAGTCCCCGAGCTGCTTCTGGGCGAGGCCGCGCAGCAGCACCTGGTCGGCCCAGAAACGAAGCGCGGAGTGGAGGCGCACGCGGGCCCGCACCCGGCCTCCTTCACGCACGAGTCGCGCCGCCCACTCGAAGAAGTCCTTCGGAGAACGGCCGAAGTCGAGGCCTCTCTCGGTGACCACGGCGTCGAAGGGCTCGGCGCCTGCGGGGATCGAGTCCAGGGCTCCGGAGAGCACGCTCGCGCGGGGGCCGAAGTCGTCGAGGAAGGCCGACCAGTTCCGGGCCCACGGCTCGACGATCACCAGGTCCGTGTCCGCGCCCTTCAGAGGCGCCAGAACCGCCGGGTTCTCGATGGCGAAGGCGAGCACCCGCCGCCGCCCCGCTCCGAGCTGTCCGGCGAGTCCTTCGAGGAGATCGTCGCGTTCTCCGGTGGCGGGCACCGCGCCGCCCTGGGCCGCATTCGAAGCGACCTCCTCGTCCTCGGAGATGCCCGGCACGCGGGCCGGCCGGCCGGCGAGGGCCAGCCAGATGCGATCGACGTGAGCCGACCACGTGAAATGCTCGAGGAGCGCCTGACGCGCGTTCGCTCCGAGCGCCCGCGAGGCGGCCTCGGCCCGGGCGAGGCGGAGCACGCCCTCGACGAAATCGTCCACGTCGCCGGGCCGGCAGAGCACGCCGCGTTCCGCGGAAACCGTCTTCTCGCCGATTTCGTGAGGGCGCAGCGCGGGGGAGAGAACCTCGCCGATCTGCTCGAGGTCGCTCGCCACGATTCCCACGCCGTATCCCATGTACTCGAAGAGCTTGGTGGGGGAACCGAAGAAGGGGCTGTCCACCATGTTGCGGCTGTGAGGGGAGACGAGCAGGTCGCAGGCCTTCTGATAGCGGGCGCCCTCGGCCTGCGTGGTCCGGCCCACGCTGATCACGCGGCTGGAAAGCCCGTGCTTCGAAACCGTCTCGTCGACCAGATGCTTGAAGTTTCCGTCTCCGATCAGGAGGAAGCGACACTTCGGGTCCGCCGCGCAGACCTTCGGAATCGCCGCGGCCAGAACGTCGATCCCGTGCCAGCCCCCAAAGGTGCCGCAGAAGCCGACCACACGGTCGTCGGGCGTGAAGCCGAGCGAACCGCGGATCGCTTCGCGTTCGGCGGGCGTTCCCGGCGCGTACATCTCCGGGTCGCCCCCGTTCGGATTCACGAGGATCTTCGCGGGGTCGATGCCGCGCCGCACGAGGTCGCTCTTGATGTGTTTCGACACCACGACGATGAGGGTGGCGGCCCGGAACGTGAAGTCCTCGATTCGCAGCAGGTCCCGCTCGTACACATAGCCGGTCGAGCCGAAGCTTCGACCCAGGGAGATTTCCGACCCGTTGTACTCGGCGATGTAGGGGATGCCGAGCTCCTGGCACAGGCGGGCCACCGCGAAACTCCCCAGGACCACGCGTTCGTAGACGTAGGCCGGGCGCTCGACTTCGAAAACGGCGCGAAGGATCGGGTAGTAGTGCCGGTTCGCGCGGATGATGTCGCGCTCGCTCGCGAGCTCGTCCGGGTTGGTGAGCAGCACCTGGCGGAGGCCGAAGTCGTCGAGCATGGCGAAGCGATGGGGGAGGAGCGCGAGCATGTCGCGCGTCCGCCGGCCGAGTTCGCGCGCCACGTGGCAGGTGTGGCCGTAGCTCCCGCCGGACTCGAACTTCGCCCAGTAGTCGAGCCGCACGTAGATGCCTAGGCCCGAGACCGGGCCGCTTTCCGGAATGGCGAGCCGCGAGGCGGCCGTGACCTCCCGGGGCGGTTCGGGGAGAGACTCGCCGGGTTCGGTGGAGCCCAGAGGGCGCCGGCGGTAGATCGAATAGAGCCGGGCGAGCGCGGCCACGCGGAGATGGAGGGCGCGTCGCGCGGGATCGACGAGTTCGATCGCCTCCTCCCTTGGCCAGTAGAAATACACGGGCAGGCCCTTCCCGTGGGCCTGCGCCATGAGGCGGAAGTGCGACCGCCCCGCCCATCCGCGATTCAACCCGAGGATCAGGCCATCGACCTGCCGCCGCGCCAGTTCGCCCCGGGCGTCCGTGGTGTGGCCCATCTCCTTCGGCAGATCGAGCTTGATCCTCGTGCGCGCCGGCCCCGGGGCCTCGTTCAGGTTGAGTGAGGCGAAACGGACATCGTCGAGATACAGATAGCGGGGCATCTTCTACGTGAGCCCGGCGCCCTCGTCGCGAAGCAGGAGGTCGTTCACGGTGAGCGCGACAGCCGAGGTCTCGAACAATTCGGCCGCGCTGATGGGGGCTTCCTCGCCCGCCTTGAGGCATTCGCCCGTGGCCTTCAGTTCGAGGGCGTGGCCCTTGTCGGCTTCACCGGATTCCCAGAGCACTTCGCCGGTGGACTGGCGAATGAGCTTCTTGAAGTCGTCGATCAGGTACGACTCGTGATCGCAGAAGACCTCGATCCTCTCCTTGCCCAGGCCGGATTTGGGCCCCAGGGCGGTGTAGACGAGATTCCCGAGGCTGCCGTCTTCGTAGCCGATGGTGGCGCAGAAGTTGTCGGTGCGGGCGAAAGGCCGGCTGCCCGGACGGATCGCGGTCGCGTCGATCGAGGTTGCGGGCGCGCCCGCGAGGGATCGCATGAGGTCGTACATGTGGCAGGCCTCGCCGATGTTGCGTCCCCCGCCGTGAGCGCCCTGCACCCAGTGGTCGAGAGGGATGTAGCCGCCGTGCAGCCGATAGTTGATGACGAGAGGCGACCGCCGGTCCTTGAGGATCTCGCGCAGGCGGGCGACGCCGGGGGCGAAGCGCCGGTTGAACCCGACCATGAGAAATTTGCGGTCCGAGCGTGCGTAAGAAGCTTCGACGCGCTCGAGCTCGCTCCAGGTCAGGGCGAGGGGTTTTTCGACGAAGACCGCCCGGCCCGCGTCGAGGCACTTCACCACCTGATCCGCGTGCTCGTGATGCCGGGTCGCCACCACCAGGAACTGGATCTCCGGACGGCTGAGCACTTCGTCGAGGCCGCTCGCGAGGATCTCCACCCGGTTCGCGCGCGCGAAGTTGCCGCCCCGGATCGCGTCGCGGCTCACCACGCCGCGCAGGAAGAAGAGATCCTTCAACCGGTCCATCTGGGGAACGAGTGTCGAGACCCCGAACCCGCCCGCGCCTACCAGGGCGTAGGAGACGGGGCCCACGGCCGGCGCCTTGCGGTGTCCCCCGAGAGTCAGAACGGTGTCGGCGCTGGTGGCTGGAGCGGATGCGTATTCGAGGGCCACGCCGAGGGGCGCTTCCGCCGCCGACTCCGCGAGCTCCTTGTAGACCTCGGGGGCCTTCTCGAAGGGAACCACGCGATCGGTCAGGCTGCGCACGGAGACGCGGCCGGTGGCGATCGCCTCGAGGAAAGCACCCATGTTGCGATTGAGGGTCCAGCGCACGTAGGGCAGCGGATAGTCGATGCCCTGCTCTTCGTAGCGCGCGTCGTAGCGGCCGGGGCCGTACGAAGTGCTCATGAGCAGGTCGATCTCCTTCCGGTAGAACTGCGCCCGCTCCGCCTTCAGGCCGATGTCGCCGACGATGACCACCCGAGCCCGCCGTCTCGCCACTTCCATTGCCAGGTTCAAGATGGCGTCGGACTTGGAGGCCGCGGTGATGAGCACGGCGTCGACGCCCTGGCCCTGGGTCAGGTCGCGCACGAGGCGCCGGAAACTCTCGGGATCGGCGCTCCCGTCCGTGAGGCCCAGCGCCATCGCCCGCTTCACCCTGTCCGCGGAAAGATCCAGGCCCACCACCGAGCAGCCGGCAGCCTTGAGCAGCTGCGCCGTGATCTGCCCGATGAGACCCAGGCCGATGACGGCGACGCGCTCGCCCAGCTCCGGCCGCGCGCGTCGCACGCCCTGCAAGGCGATGGATCCGATGGTGGTCGCGGACGCTTCCAGGAGGTCGACGCCCTCGGGAACGCGGACCACGAGGTTCCTCGGCACGCTTACGAACTCAGCGTGGTTCGCGAGGCCGGCGCCGCAGGCCGCGACCTTGTCGCCGATCGCGAGGTCCTCGATTCCCGCCCCAAGGGCCACGATCTCGCCGGCCACCGAGTAGCCGATGTTGAAGCCGATGTCGTCGATGTCGCTCGCCGCCGAGGCCTCGGAACGGTCGATGGCCTGCGCCTCGACCGACTCGAACACGGCGCTGCCGGGAATCTCGGCGGCGGCCACCACCACGGAAAAGGCCGGCGAGGAATCCGCGGTGATGACGAGGGTGTCATCGATGGCTCCGGGCCCGAACTCCCGCGAGCCCAGCCAGCGAACCCCACCCTCGGAGAGCGCGCCGATCTGGAACCGCCCCTGCGCGATCTGGCCGCGCACCCTGATACAGGGGACCTTGCCCTCGGGGAGCGGTATCTCGGCGGACACGACCTGGTAATGGCCCGGAGAGCCGCCGGCTTCTATGAAGAACCCGGCGCCTCGCGGCTCGAATTTCGCCGCCGCGGATCGGGTCCACGCGCCAACCGTGGCGAGGGGCGCGCGCGCCGCCGGTTTCGCCGCGATGCTCGCGATCGCGGCCTGCGCGCGAACCGCGGCGTGTTCCGAGATCTGGTAAACGCGCTTCATGGCGAGCCGCGGATTCCGGGCCGCCGCCTTCACGTACTTCGCGATGAGCTGCGCCTTGGCCTGGGCGCCCGCGACCGACCGCCCGGAGGAGGAGAGGCCCGGATCGGGCCGCAGGGAGGAAAGCTCGGTCCCCGTGCTGACATAGGAGTAATGGACCCGGATCAAAACGCCTCCGGGAGCGACTGTAGGGACCGGGACTCTGGCCAGAAATGCCCGGCGACTGTTCAGGAGTAGTTGTCTCAAGGTATTTCCGGGGGCACGAGGCGTGCGTTTGAAGCCCTATTTTCGCACAGGGACGAGGTCCTCCCTGCCGGACCGTTCCGCCGTTCCACTATGCTGCCCGGCATGCCCGAGGGCCCGCTGCGACTTCTCATTCTGGCGGCCCAGTACTTCCCGGCGGTGGGAGGGAGCGAGGCCCAGACCCGGCTCCTCGCCCGCGAGTTCA
>JAIBCN010000180.1 GCA_019694155.1 Vicinamibacteria bacterium
ATCCTCGAAGCCTTCGATCGAAGACTCGAGTCGCTGCACCGGCGCATCGACGGCCTCAAAGGCCTCGTCGACCGGGTGGAAGTGATCGGCGCCGAGGTTCGCGCGATTCGCGAGACCCTCGAAAGCAAGGCTCCCGTGCCGGAGCTCGCGCGGTCCGCGGCGGACGCGGCGGAGAGCAGCGCCTACGTCGCGTTCGAGAATCGATTTCGAAGAAGCGACGAGGCCCTGGCCACGCGCTTCGCGAAGTACGCCGGGGACTTCTCTGAGGGCCCCGCCGGAGCCGCGATCCTGGATCTCGGGTGCGGTCGCGGCGAATTCCTGCAGGCCCTCGCGAAGACGGGCCTCAAGGGCCGCGGGGTCGAGAGCAACGCGTCGGCGGTGGCCGCGTGTCAGGCCGCGGGCCTCGATGTGGTTCGCGGCGACCTGATCGAATTCCTCAAGGTGGTCGAGGACGGATCCGTGGCCGGCGTGTTCGCGGCGCAGGTAGCCGAGCACCTGCCGCCGCCCGTGCTCCAGGCACTCCTCGTTGAGTCGCGCCGGGTCTTGAAGAAGGGTGGCCTCCTCATCCTCGAAACCGTGAACCCGAGGAGCGTCACCGGCCTGCTCGAAGTCTTCAATCGCGACCTCACCCACCAGAAGCCCCTTCATCCCGAGACCCTGTCGTTTCTCGCCGCCGCCGCGGGCTTCACCGACGTGCGCGTCGAGCTGCTGTCTCCGGTCGAGCCTCTCTCACAGCTCCGACGGATCGATGGCTCCCCGGCCGTGCCCGCGAACGTCGTGGAGGCGTTCAACGAGAATGTGGACAGGCTGAACGCGCTGCTCTACGGTTCGCTCGAATACGCGCTGCATGCTCGCGGCTAGGCGCTTTCGCGCGACGGGGGCGGGGAGATGAGACTGGCCTTCGTTTCGCCCCTGCCGCCCGCGCCCTCCGGTATCGCGGACTACACCATGGACGTGGCGAGAGCCCTGCAGGGTCCGCACCGCATCGATCTCTTCCATGATCAGGCGGAGGTGAGCGAATCACTCGGCCTTCCTTCCTTCCCCATCGCGGAGCTGCCCGCGCGCGCCGGCGCCGAACCGTATGACGCGGTCGTCTACCAGATGGGGAACGCTCCCGTCCACGACTTCATGTACGCGTGGATGGAACGCGTTTCAGGCCTCGTCGTTCTGCACGACCTGGTTCTCCATCATTCGTTCGCTCGCCGCTTCCTCGAATCGCCGGAAGCCCGGGCCTATGCGAGGGACCCCGCGAACCGCGAGAAGCAAGTGGAAGCGGAGAAAGCGCATCGATCCTTCGAGGCCGCGATCGAGGCGGTCTATCCCGGGCAGGCCGCGCGGCTGCGCGACGCGCACTTCAACACCACGGGCGATCTCCTTCCCTACGTCTTCCCGCTCTTCGAGCCGGCCCTCGTGCGGGCGCGCGGGGTGGGCGCGCACAACGCGTTCATGGTCCAGGCCATCCAGGCGGCGCGACCCGACCTCACCTGCGTTCAGCTCGCCATGCCCGTTCGGCCGATGGCCGTTCGCGCGGGTGAGTCCGCGGCGCTGCGGGCGCGATTCGGTCTTCGGGACGGCGAGCCGGTGGTGGGCTGTTTCGGCCTCGTCACCAGGGAGAAGAGAATCGAGACGGTGGCGCGCGCGGTTGCCAGGGTCAGCGAGCTCCACCCGAACGTCCGCCTTCTTCTCGCGGGGCAGGTGAGCGATCCGTCATGGCTCGAGAGCCTTCTCGATCGGACCTCCGTGTCGAAGCGAACCATCGTGGCCGGCCGAATCGAAGCGGGCGCCTTCGCCGCGGCCATGGGCCTCGCCGACGCAGTCGTCCACCTTCGCTATCCGACCGCGCGGGAAACTTCCGCGGCGTTGCTGCGGGTGATGGCGCAGGGCCGGCCCGCCATCATCTCGGACATCGCGAACCAATCGGAGATCCCCGACGATGTCGCCCGGCGCGTCGATCCGATCGACGAGGAGGGTGACCTCGCCCGGGCCATCGAATGGGCGCTCTCGAATCCGGAGGCCGCGAGCAAGATGGGGGAGCGCGCGCGGCGCTTCGTAGAGACCGCTCATTCCGAGGCCCGGACCAGGGAATCCTACGAAGCGCTCCTCAAACCGCTCGCCGACCACTATTCTCCGGTCTCCCCATGACGTCGATCAGCGTCGTCTTCCCCCTCTTCAACGAAGAGGACTACGTCCTCCGCGCCTACGAAGCAGCGGTGGACGCTTTCGTGCCGATCACCTCGGACTACGAGATCATCCTGGTGAATGACGCGTCCACCGATCGGACGCCGGAGATCATCGAATCGCTGCGCTTGAAGGACTCGAGAGTCAAGGCCGTTCACAACCCGAAGAACCTGAAGCTTGGGGGGACCCTCCGCGCGGGGTACGCCGTGGCCACCAAGGAACTGGTTCTCTACACGGACGCCGACCTCCCCTTCGATCTCCATGAGGTGCGGCGCGCGGTCCGCCTCCTCGAAGTGCAGAAGGCCGACGTCGTCTCGGCCTACCGGTTCGACCGGACCTCGGAAGGCCTGCTTCGGACCGTGTACTCGTTCTTCTACAACTCCCTCGTCCGCGCGATGTTTGGCCTCGCCATCAAGGACGTGAACTTCTCCTTCAAGCTCTTCCGGCGCGAACTGCTCTCGAAGTTCACGCTCAAGAGCGACGGGAGCTTCATCGACGTGGAGTTCCTGTGCCGCGCCCGCAAGGCCGGAGCGAACATCATCCAGATCGGCGTCGACTACTTCCCGCGCTCTCGCGGCGTGTCGACCCTTTCCTCTCCCGCGGTGATCGTGAAGATCGTGCGCGAGATGATGGCGCTGCGCCGCGACGTCGCCTGAACGGATCTCCTTCCCATGCAGGCCCTCTCGCTCTATCGGAACCAGTCGATGGGCGTCCGCCTGCATACGGCGCTCCGCGCGTGGTCGGCGCCGCTCGACGCCGTGGTCGAGGCCCTGCCGCTTGAGGGCACCCTGCTCGACGTGGGTTGCGGCCACGGACTCATCGCGAACGAGGCGGCGCTACGGAGCCCGCTCGCCCGCGTCCTGGGTGTCGACCTTTCGGAGGGCAAAATCGCGTCGGCCCGCACCAGCGTGGGGCAGCGGGCCAACATCGAGTTTCGCCTCGCCCCTCTCGAGAGCGTCCCGGAGTCGGGCTTCGACGCGGTGAGCCTGATCGATGTCCTGTACCTGGTGCCGGAGCCTTCATGGACCTCGTTTCTGCGGACGTGTCTGGAAAAGCTGCGGCCGGGGGGTATCTTCGTCCTGAAGGAGATCGGGACCCGACCGTGGTGGAAGTTCGAACGCCTCAGGCTGCAGGAGTTCATGAGCACGCGTGTCCTCCGGATCACTCAGGGCGATACCATGCACTTCGAAAGCGGAGAGGAACTGAAGCAGCGGCTCACGGGGATTGGATTCGAGGAGGTTTCGCTTCGGCCTCTCGACGCGGGTTACGCCTCGCCCCACCTTCTCCTCACGGCCCGGAGGCCCTGACATGACCCGGAAGCTGATCGTGAGCGCCGATGATCTTGGGCTCCACGAAGCCATCAATCGCGGCGTGCTGGAGGCCCACGAGGACGGCATCGTCACCTGCGCGTCGATCGTTCCCTGCGGCCGCGCTTTCGAGCATGCCTGCCGCCTGGTCGAGAAGCGGAGAAAGCTCGGCCTGGGCATCCACCTCACTCTCGTCGGCGAGCGGCCGCTGCTCGGTCCCGACATCCTGAAGACGCTCGCCCCCAGGGGTGAGTTCCCCAAAGGGTACCGGCAGCTCTTCTTCGGCCTGCTCAAGGGACGCATCGATCCCGAGGAAATCGAACTCGAACTCGATGCGCAGATCCAGAGGGTCATGAAGGCGGGCCTCGCCATCTCCCACCTCGACTCGCATCAGCACACCCACTTCTTTCCGCAGATCCGCCGGTCGCTCTTCAGGCTCGCCGAGCACTACGAGATTCGCGGCGTCCGAGCCTGCGGGCGCGTGGTTCCTGGCCGGACCAAGTTCAGCCTGCTTCTCGGCCCCCTGGCCCGCGGCGTGCGCCGCGCCGCGCGTGCCCGCGGCATCGCGACGCCGGACGCCCTGTGGCTCCCCTCGCCCAGCGGCCGCATCACGTCGCGGGATCTCATCGCTGGAATTCCGAAGCTGCCCGAGGGAGTGACGGAGCTCGTGGTGCACCCGGGCGCCGATCAGAAGCTCCTCGAGCGGGAGTATCCCGGCTGGGGGTTCAAGTGGCAGCAGGAACTGGCCGCCATCAAGGCCACGGACGTGCGCGACACGCTGGCGCGCCACAAGGTCCAGCTGACCAGGTACTCGGAGCTCGGTTGACGCCGCCGCGGATCCGCGCGCTCGGGGTCGCGGTCCTCGCCGGCTTGGCGCTTCTCCCCGCCCTCACCTCGCGCATGACCGCGCCGGCGAACTACGGGGCTCATGGGCTCACGACCGGCTTCGGCCGGGGACGCCTGGACCTGCCGGGGATCGTCTCCATGGGCCCCGGAGGGAGCATCGATCTCCCGCGGGAATCGATGGTCGTCACCGTGCGGCTCTCGGGCGACGGGCCGATTCACCTGCAGGGGGGAGGGGCGGCCCGGACCATCACTGGGTCCGAGGCCGCCACAGCAGTGCGCCTGGATCTGCCTCAGGGCGGAAAGGTCCTGATCGACTCCGCCTCGAGGATCCGCCTCCACGACCTCGTGATAGAGAGGATCGAGATCCCGGCGATCGAGATCGCCATTCTCGTCCTGCTCGGGATCCTCGCCACCGCGGCGGCTGCGCGCGGCCGCGCCGAGGCTCTCGCCGCCAGCCTGGTGCTGCTCGGGAGCTTCTTCGCGGCCACGAACGACCGGCTCACCGGCGTTTTTGCCCGGGTGGCGCTCGCGCAGGCGGCGCCCGCCCTCGTCGCGCTCGTCGTTCTTCTTCCTCTGTCGTTTGCGGTTCGCCTGGCGAGGTTCGGATGGCCCCGGCCGAGCCGCCTCGTCCTCGTCGCTTTCAGCGCCTCCCTGGCCCTGACCACCGCGCAATTGCTCGTCTTCGAGCAACCCCTGCCCATGGGCGACCCTGCGGCCTACTTCGAGATGGGCGGGAAGTTCGCGGACGCGCTGGCGCGCCTCGGTTCACCCCTTGGGCTCGGGCCGATTCTGACCGACATCCAGCCGTACCTCGCTCTTCCTGCGACGGGATTGCTCTATGGAGTGCTCCGGCTCCTGGGCGGACTCGGCGTCATCTACTCGGCCCAGGCCCTCGCCATGGCCACCGCGGTGGCCGTGGCCGTATCGATCTGCGAGACCGAGATCGGGCCGCGCGCGGCGCGGCTGGCTCTCGCGATCGCACTTCTCCATCCGAGCTTCCCGATCCTGCCCGGCATCGTGCAGCCCGAGCCCTTCATCCTCGCGGCCTGGTCGCTTGCCGCCCTGGTGGCGCTCAGGGCTCTTCGCGAGAGCGCGGATGCGCGGGGGATGGTGGCAGCGGGGATCCTGTTCGGCCTCGGTCTCGCGCTCCACCCGCAGGGCCTCTCTTTTCTGCTGCTCGCCCTGGCCTTGTGCCTGCTGCCCTGGGCGGCGAGCCTCACGCGCCGGCCCGCTCCGGCCATCGGGGCGCTGCTCGGGGTTTTGAGCGTCCTGCTCCCCGTGGCGGCGGCCGAGCGCTTCTCGAAGCCTCTCTCTTACGTTCTCGACAAGCAGTACGGATTCTTCGCGTACACCTCACCACACCCGCTGGGCTTCTGGCTTTATGTCGACAGCGACGGCTGGCAGGGGCCGCTGAGGATCGAGGAGACCACGTATCAGAAGGACCTCGCCGCCTTGAAAGGGGGAGACGCCACATCCTCCTCGTTCGCGGACGTGGCCCTCTTCGTCGCCCGGCATCCCGCCGCGTCCGCCCGGACCGTCCTTACGAACCTTCACCGGCTCTGGCACCAGCCCGACAATCCCTTCGCGGTGCCCTTCGTCCTTCCTTACGATCTTCAGGTCCCCTTCCATCGCGGCCTGGTCGTTCTTTTCATTCTTGCTCTACCCGCCCTTCTTTCCAGCCGGCTCGCCATCGCAGCCCTGCCCTTCGCGATGCTGTCGATGACCTATCCCGCGTATCACGTGTTCAACAAGTACGCGACACCCGCCCTGCCCTTCACGGTGATCGGCGCCGCGCTCGCCATCGATCGACTGCTTCGGGAGCGGGGGCGTTCGTGGCCCATCATCGCGGCCCTGGCCTGCGCCGCGGTGGGCGCGCTATTGCCCGCGACACTGGCGGCGCGCCTTGGAATGCCGGGAGAATGGTTCCTGGGCCTGGTTCGCGGCCTGTTGTGGCTCGGCCTCGGCCTGGCGCTGGCGGAGGCCATTCGAACTCTCGGCACGGGGAGGCGCGACCGGTGGCTGGCCGCCATGGCCGGCATCACCGTCCTGCTCGGGAGTTCGATGGCGGCCGCGCGAACCGATACCACGCGCGGAGCGTGGTCCGTTTCGCTCGACCGTCCGTTCGAAGCGACGTGCCGCGTTCCCCGCGGGGCCGCGGGTGGCGCGGCGGGCGCCGCCTGGATTCTCATCGACGCGCAGTCGCCGGGAGGCGTTCCTCCGCGCGTGGAGGTGAACGGCCGCGAGGTCGCTCCGCCTGTCGCTACCATGCCGACTTTCGGCCTCGCGAGCGTGCGCGGCCGGCGGGACCCCGCCTCCTTCCGCCAGATCTGGCGAACGCGGATCGGCGAGGACGTCCTCGCGGGCGGTGAATTGAGCTTGCGGGTGAGCGGAGATTCCCGGATGCGCGTCTTCGGAGATATCCGTGAAGGCGGCGCCGGACCGCGGCTCTCACTCGGCAACTGGCCCTGGCTCAGCGTGTACCGCCTCATGCACGAAGGTCAGTACCGGCTGCCCACATTCGAGGCGCCTGCCCAGGCGTGCGAGTCCCCGGGAATCGAGGGTCGGCCGGGCATCGGCCTCGTGCGGGTTCCCGAAGGCGAAGAAGCGCGGATGACCGTCCGATCCGCGACGCCGCCGGCCTGGATCTTCTAGGGCCGCTCTGCTAGAGCGCGGCGCGCGCCGCGTCCATGAGGCGCTTGATCTCCGCGACCTCGGCTTCGGTCGCCGCGGCAAGAGGCGGCCGCGGGATGCCTCCCCGGCGGCCGGAGAGGGTCACTGCGGCCTTGAGCCCGGCGACGCCGTACGTCGCGGTCACCGCGAGAGCGAGAGGCGTGAGTGAGATCTGGAGCCTGCGGGCGCGATCGTGGTCGCCCGCCTTGAACGCGCGATACACCGCGGCGGTGGCCTCGGGGGCGCAGCCCGCGACGGCGAGGACGCCGCCCGAAGCGCCGAGGCTCAGGGCCGGATAGAGCACCGGGGCCGAGCCCGCGGCCAGGGGGAATTCCTTCGGCACGCCCGCGAGGATCTTCTGAAGGTTCGCGATGTCGCCGCTCGAGTCCTTCATCCCGCGGATGTTCGGGTGTTTCGCGAGCTGGTGAACCACGTTCGGCGGAATGGGAAGGCCGGTGGCCCCCGGCATCGAGTAGATGAGCACGGGGATGCGCGACACATCCGCCACCGCTTCGTAGTGCCTTCGAAGCGCCTCGCCATTGAGGTGGCTCTTGAAGAAGAAGGGATTCAGCACCAGGGCGGCGGAAGCACCCGCGTCCGCGGCCTTCTTCGTGAGCTCGATGGTGGTGCGCGTCGAGTCCATGCCCGTGCCCGCGTAAATGGGGCGTCCGTTCGCCTTCGCCACGGCGGCCCGGATGATCGCGACCTTCTCGTCTTCGGAGAGGCAGGCGGCCTCACCGTTGCTGCCGAGGACGAGGATGCCCGAGAAGTCGCAGGCGGCATACGACTCGATGTTCGACTCGTACCCCGCGAGGTCGAGCCGGCCGTCCGCCTCGAAGGGGGTGACGACGGGAGGGATGATGCCTTCGAGGAAACCGGCCATCTGGCCCTCCAGGAGTGAACGACGTTGCTACGCGGCGGGAGTCTTCTTGCCGAGGGCGGTGGCGACGCGCTCGAGCAGGCGCTGGTCCTGGGGCGTGAACGAGTCGCGGAAGTCGCTCCAGACTTCGAGGATGGCCCACAGGCCGGCGTCGGTGCGGACGGGAGCGATGAGCAGCGAGCCCACGGTCAGACCGACAGCCTTCCAGGCGCTCTCCTCGGTAATGTTCGAAATCATGGTGGAGCGTGGATTGCGCGCGGCATCCGCGAGCGGCCCGCCCGAGCCCACGCGCTCCGGCCCGGCGGGGCGGTTGGCCGCGGTCAGGAGAGCGAGGTCTTCACCGTCCGCCACGTAAGCCGAGACCGCGGTGTACCGCGCGAACTTCTTCTTCAGACTGTCCACGGCGAGTCGGAGCGCTTCTTCGAACGAGGGCGCTGCCTGAATGTCCGTCTCGAGCTGTGCCGCCACCTGTTCACGCCGGTTCGCGGCCGTGCGGACAAGGTCGCGCTTCCAAGGCTTCTCATCTTCCGACATCAACGACACGTGGTGAAAGTCCTCCGTTTGGGGTTTCTCTGAAGTTCCGGGAGGGCGCTCTCGACCCGTTCCATAGTGGGTGAGACCCCTCTCAGGGAACAGGAATCCTACCACCTCTGAGCCGCCCGGGCCTTGCTCAGGCAATTCTTCCACGCCGGACTCGGAGCCACGCGGGCGGGGCGTTTCGCAGGCCGCCCGTGCTGCGCTCGCCGCCGCCCCTACAGCGTCTCGTCCTCGTCGAGCCAGCCCTCGATCTTGAACCACCATTTCGGCTGGTATTGCACGAAGACGGGGACGCCGCTGAGCGCGCCCTCGGTGCCGCACAGGAGCGCGAAGCGCTCCACCGTGCCCTTCTCGAGATTCCGGCTCTCGAACTCCATGCGCACCAGCTTTTCGTGCGTGCGTCCCGCGTGCTTGACCCGGCTCACGCGCTCCCAGGACTTGAGAACCAGGTCGTAGACGCTGGCGTTGAAGGTGAACTTGACCTTGCGGAGCGCGGGCCCGGCGTCTCCCGCGCGGCCGGCCTCGACACCCGCGCTCACGAGATCCGCGGTGGCGAACAGGAGGCCGGGACGCGTGCCCTCGGGAAGGCGGCCCGTTCTCACCCGCGCCGGCGGCGGAGAAGCCTGGACGTAGCGCTCGAGATCCTCGAGCTGACGGAAGGTGAAATCCGTAGGGGCCATGACGATCGTGTTCTCAGCGCGGGCCTCGCCCGGACCGACCTGGGCGCGAATCATCTTGAAGAGAAAGCGCCCCTCCTTCGCTTCCTGCGCCATGCGCGAGGTGGCCTGGCCCAAGGAGTCGTCTTCGGAGCGGTTCATCACGCCGAGCATGACGCCGCCCGAGGGCCCGGCGTCCTCCCGCACGAACCCCCATCGGTTGATGCGGCGGGGAGCGCGGGCCGGATCGGAGCCGAGGAGCAGCTCGTAGCCCTTGCGCCCTTCGTCCTGGTCCCGCCAGACGATGCGGGCTCCGCCCACATTCCTGGCCCCGACCCAGAAAAGGAGGGGGCGGATCGCCGCCGAAAGCCGATAGCGGTGCTCCTGTCTCACCCGCATGGCCAGCGGATTGTCGGCCGGCGGAATGTCGCGGGGTGCACCGTGGGCCGCGATCGCGCTGATCGAAATGAAGGCCGCGAGAGCCGTCCTCCTCATTCTCATGTTTCGCTGACGTCCAGGGGTCGAAGGTCGGCGCGCCTCCTTCAATGACGTGTCATGGGAGCGGGCGGGACGCCTCGCCCCTGCGCGTAGCGCTCCCTCCACACCGGTCCCGTGAGTCGATCGAGCTCCTGCCCGAATCGCACGAGGCCCTCGTGATAGCCGGCGTCTTCGAGGGCGGCGCGCGCGTCCTCGTCGGTGGGCCTCGGAGCATGCCGCCGCAGGATCTCCATGAAGTCCGCGTGATGGTCCCGGATGGGGCACGGGGCGAGCCAGTTGCCGCAGTCGGGGCATTTCTCGATGGCTTCCCGGTAGCCATAGCCGCGCTGCCAGTTGCGGATGTCGGAGAAGAAGGAGTTCTCCCAGACATCATCGAGCGAGCCGCCGCGCGCGAAGACATCCTTCACGTTGACGGGGGAGTACGGGACGAACACGCACGGGCTCACGTCCCCGTTCCAGTTGATGTGGAAGTAGCCGCCGGGGCGCCCCGCGGCAACGCAGCCGTTGGTGGCGGTGGCCGAGTTCCAGAAGTCCGCGATGAACACGTGCTTGTTCCGCACCAGCCACCACTCGCGCTCGAGGAGCCGGAGCCGCTGTTCGGGAGTCATCATCAGCTCCAGCGTGAACGACCTTCCGATCGGCATGTAGTGGAAGACGAAGGCGTAGGTGGCGCCCAGATCCTCGAAGAACCTCCCATAAACCGCGTCGTCCATGATCTCGTCCGCGTTCTCGCGGGTGGCGGTAAGAGAAGCACCGATGATCACGCCTTCGCGGCGCAATCGCTCCGCGGCAGCGATGACCTTGTCGAATACCCCCTCGCCTCGGCGGGCATCGGTTCGCTCCTTCATGCCCTCGATGGACACGGCGGGACTGACGTTGCCCATCTGCCCAAGCTGCCTCGCGACCGCGTCGGTGATGAGCGTCCCGTTCGTGTACATCACGAAGAAGCAGTCGGGGAATTCCCGGGCGAGGTCGAGGAAGCCGCGGTTGCCGTCGCGCCAGGCGAGGGGCTCGCCCCCGCTGATCACGAAGAAGCGCGTTCCCCACAGGTCGTGAGCATCGCGGAGGATGCGCTCGAAGGTGTTCCAGTCGAGCTTCTCGCGGTTGGCCCCGGAGTTCGCGTAGCAGCCCCGGCAGCGGAGATTGCACGCCTTGCCCGGGCTGATGACCAGGAAGTCGCATGGCGTCTGCCCGTCGTGCCGGGCGCGGAATTCGACCTTCGCGCTGGCTCCGCCCCGGTGCACGAGGATGTCGCCGCCGAGCGTCTTGATGAGGGCCCTGAGCGCGGGGGCTCCGATCTGGCCGCGGGCCAGACCGCGTTCGGCGGCGCCGAGAAGGGCGAGCGCGAGCGCGATCTTGTCCTGTTCGACGGCCACAGGGTGCCGCAGCTCCGACGCGGGAAGGTCGGCGCGCCGGCGGATTCGCGCCTCGAGACTGGAGGCGATTGCTCGCCTGACCGGGCCGAAGCGCCCGAGGCGCAACGTGCACCAGGCCAGGGCATCGAAGGCCATGTCCCTGGTGTCGGGGTGAGTGCGCGATTCGGCTTTCGGGAGTGCCAACGCGCGTGACGATGCGACGATCGGCGTATTCATGGCGTTCGGGGAGGGTGCATTAACGGTGCCCGCCGCCAGGTGCGTAGCCCAGGAAATTGCATCCGCCAGATCCGATTGAACTTAGCGACGAGGACCGGAATCGGCGCGCCGGGCGCCCCCCGCAGGACTTGCGTCGGCGCCTAACGAAAATTACGGCTCGCTACGATCGGAGGGCGCCAACGAACGCCTGAGGCTTCACCTCGTAGCCGGGGAAGACCTTCCTGAGGTCGGAAACCACCATGTGACGTACCAGCACCTCTCCCACGAGGTCGCGGAAATCGGTGTTCACGGGCAGGTCCCGTCCTTCGTACAGGTTCTCTTCGGAGAGTCTGGGGAAGCGGCCGTGAACGCGCCCGCCTTTCACCGGTCCGCCCATCACGAAGGACACGCTGCCGTGGCCGTGATCGGTGCCGCGGTTACCATTTTCGCGGACGGTGCGGCCGAACTCGGTCATGGTCAGAACCACCACGTCCCTCATTCGATCATCCAGATCGTCGTGGAAAGCCGACAGCGAACCGCCCAATTGCCGCAGCAGGTTCGCGAGCTGCCCGGTCGATGCGCCTTCGGCGGTGTGATGGTCCCAGCCGCCGATGTCCACGAACGCGAGTTCGACGCCGAGGTCGGCCTTGATGAGCTGCGCCATCTGCTTCAGGCTGTCGCCCAGCCGTCCGCGCGGGTACGACACTCCGGCGCGCGGCGTGTACCTGGCGGGGTCCGCCGCTTTGAGAGCTTCGATCGCTTCGAAGGTCTCCCGTCCCGCGTTTCCGAGCATGTCCTTCGCCGCGTCCGCATAGAGCTTCTCGAAGGCCGCGGCCGAGGAATCATCCGCGTCTTTCGTGCCGGCCATTCCCGGCCGCGAACCGCCTTCCATGGCGCCCCGCCGTCCGGCCCGCGGCATGCCCGCGGCCTCGCTCATGGCAATGTCTTCGCGCACGTGGAAGTCGTCGATTCGCGCGAGGGCCACCGCCGGAGAGGCGCCTCGCAGCACGCGGGGCAGGGTCTGAGTGAGGGCGACCGAGCGGAACTTCGACTCGGTGCGCGGAAGAGCAGCCGAGAAGCGGTTCATCCACCCATCGCTCGTCGACTTGACGCCCGGCGTCCCGCTCTCCATGAAGTCCTGGCAATCGAAATGGGATCTCGAGTTGTCGGGGGAGCCGACCGCGTGCACGATGCCCAGAGCACCGCTCCGGTAGAGCGGAGCGAGGTCGGAAAGAGCGGGATGAAGGCCGAAATGCCCGTCGAGGTCGATGGCCGCGGCCGCGTCGCCATCCTTCGGCGCCGGTATGGCGATGCTCGGGCGGGCCTTGCGATAACCGCCATCGCCGTAGGGAACGACGGTGTTGAGTCCATCACAGGCCCCGCGCTGGAAGACCACGACGAAGGTTTTCGGACGCCCGCCCCTCGCCTCAGCCGCGAAGACCGATCGCATCAGGGAGCGCGGGGCCGCTCCGAAGACCACGCCCGCCAGGGCAGAGGACTTGAGGAAGATCCGGCGTGAAGAGTTGAGGGTCATCGGTGTTTCCTCTTTTCTGGAGCTACTTCCTCTGGAACTCGGGCGAGCCCAGGACGAGTCCGACGAGCATCGCCTTGTTGGTCCCGTCCTTGGCCGCCTCCGCCTCGAGCGTCTCCTTCGACTTGGGCGAGAGCCCGCCCGGGAGAAGCTGGGCCGCGACGGAATCGAGAGTGGCGCTCGGGTTGTTCAGGGCCCGCTGATCGATGGAGACGCCCCGCACCCTCCCGGCCGCAAGATCCAGGGCGAAGTTCATGCGTTCCAGCAGCGAGGAGGTCGACACCCATTCCTCGGCGGCGTCCTTGTAGCCGGTGGGCGGCTGCTGCAGGTAAAGCGGCATGCCCATGGCGCCGATCTTGTCGGACAGCGGGCGCGGGTTCTTCACTTCGGCCCCGGTTGCCCGCACCGAACTCACCACGAACTCGAAGGGCGTCTTGATCTTCGCGGACCGGTACGCCGGTCCGAGGAACTCCTCTGAACTGAAGATGGTCCTCAAGACCTCGCGAATATCCCCGCCGGTCCTGGTGAAGGTCGCGGCCGCGCGATCGACGAGGGCTTGAGGCGGACGGTCGGCGACGAAGCGCTGGACCAGCTTTCTCGAGATGAACTTCGCGGTCGATGGATGCGTGGCCAGCAGGTGAAGGATCTCGAGCCCTTCCTTTTCTCCGCCGTTGCGGATGGTGAAGCCGAGAACGTGCTTGTCGCCCTTCACGTGAGCCGGCTCGGCGAAAGCAAAGCGTGATTCCTTGTTGCGCCGAGGCCCGCCCGGCCCCTCACCCAGAATCGTCCAGCCGGTGAAGGCCTTGGCGACCTCCACCACATCGGCCTGGGTGTACCCTCCGTCGACCCCGAGCGTGTGAAGCTCCATCAGCTCGCGCGCGTAGTTTTCGTTGATGCCATAGGCGCGCCGGGGCGGCTGCTTCGTATTTCCACTCGGACCGCTGTCGGCCGGGCGGGGATTGCGGTTGGGCCGCGGGCGTCCGCCCATAGTCTGCGGGCGATACAGGTCGCGGGGCGAGAAGCCCGGATCCACCGACTGCCAGTTGTCGAGGTAGAAGAGCATGGCTGGGCTTTGGGCCACCGCCACGAGCAGATCCTCGAATTTCCCGAAGGCGCGCTCGCGGATTCCCCGTTCGTAGTCTCCGATCATGAACTCCACCGGGCCCTTGCGCGCGAAGACGTTGAAGTGATTGAACCAGAAGTCGGCCATCACCTCGTCGAGTTGCCGTTCGGCATAGGCGGCGCGCAGGACTTTTCCCGCCTGCAGTTCCCCCACGACCTTCTGAGGCGTGCCCTGCAGGTTCGCGAGCTGCGGGAACTGCTTCACCATGGCCTCGCGCTCCTCGCGCCGCGCCTTCGCATCCATCTGCTCGAAGCGCTCTCCGGGTGCGGCTGCCGAGGTCTTCCCTTCCGCCGCATCCCGCTCCGCCCGCGCTTTCTGGATCTGCTGACGCACGTCGGGCGGGATTTCGTACTTCGCGCGGAGTTCGGCGGTGTCCATCTGCAGGGTCTCGAGGGGGGCCAGACGGGTGGCGAGGGCGGTGTCGGCGGCCGCGGAGGGCCTCAACTGCTCCTCGATCCAGGCGCTCACTCCCACGCGCCTGACGCGAGCGAGGTCCTTTTCGCTGGGCCCGAAAGTCAGCCTGTTGAGGACGTGAATCGCTGTCGCGTCGTCGCTCGGAACAGACGCCGTGACAGGGGAGGCGGCGAGAGCCCCCGGGGCCGGACCGAGAACCGCCATCTGGCCGGCGAGCACGACGCGAAGGGCCGCGTCCGAGTAACGATTCCTGTTCATGACCTCACTCCTTGCCTCAATGCATCTTGGACCCTCCTCGACCCGCGATGGTTGAGGCGCGCGGGTGGCCGCCCGGGCCTCGGGTAAAGTCCTTGGAACATGAAGATTTCTCTGACGGGCGCGATTGTCCTCGCCATGGTTGTCGGTGGTTTGATTGGATTTGGGATAGCCGAAGGCGCGGTCTCGAAGGAGACAGCCGCGGCTCTTCTCACCACCTTCGACGTTCTGTCGAAGATCTTCCTGAAGCTCATCAAGACCATCGTCTCTCCCCTGATCTTCTCCACCCTGGTCGTGGGCATCGCCGGTCATTCGAACCTCAAGCAGGTGGGCCGGATGGGGCTCAAAGCCCTCATCTACTTCGAGGTCGTGACCACTCTGGCCCTCTTCATCGGTCTCGGCGCCATCAACTTCACCAGGGCCGGCGTGGGCGTTTCGAAACCCGACGCCGCGGAGACCCTCTCCAAGCCCCCCGCCCAGAACGCCGCGGACATCGTCCTGCACGTCTTTCCCGACAACATCGCGAAGTCGGTGGCGGAAGGCCAGGTCCTGCAGGTCGTGATCTTCTCCCTCCTCTTCGGGATGGGTCTCGCCATGGTGGAGGACAAGCACAAGCAGAAGCTCCTGCCCGCCATCGAGGCCTTCGCGGAGACCATGTTCAAGTTCACCAAGATCGTCATGTACTACGCGCCGGTGGCGGTGGGCGCGGCCATGGCCTACACCATCGGGAAGATGGGCATCGACGTCCTCGGGAACCTGGCAAAGCTCGTGCTGACGCTCTACGGGGCGCTCATCGTCTTCGTGGTTTTCGTGCTGGTCCCCGTGGCCCTCATCTTCCGGATCCACATCAAGCGTTTCGTGGCCGCGGTCTCCGAGCCCGCGAGTCTCGCGTTCGCCACATCGGCCTCCGAGGCCGCGCTGCCCCTCGCCATGGAACGCATGGAGAAGTTCGGGGTGCCCCGGCAGGTGGTCTCGTTCGTCATTCCCACCGGCTACAGCTTCAACCTGGACGGGTCCACCCTCTACCTGGCGCTCGCCAGCATTTTCGTGGCCCAGGCCGCGAACGTGGACCTGCCTCTGTCCACCCAGATCATCATGATGGTGACGCTCATGCTCACGAGCAAGGGCGTCGCGGGCGTGCCGCGGGCGACCCTGGTCATCATTCTGGGGACCTGCGCGCAGTTCGGCCTGCCCGAGTGGCCGGTGGCGGTGATCCTCGGCGTCGACGCCATCATGGACATGGCGCGCACCGCGGTGAATGTCACCGGCAACTGCCTGGCGTCGGCCGTGGTGGCGCGGTGGGAGGGAGTCCTGAACGACAACCCCGACGCCTCTGAGCCCGCGGCCGGCTAGCCTCCCGCTCGCCGCTCGAAGCGCCAGGTGGACGCGGCGGCCTCCCCGGGCGATCGGGCTTCTATCGCAGTGACGCCGAACGCGCGACCCAGGGCTTCGCCTTTCATGACCTCGCCCGGCGGGCCGTCATCGACGATCTCGCCCTCGTGGAGGACGATCATGCGCGAGGCCCAGCGGGCAGCGGCTACGAGGTCGTGGATCACAGCCACGATGGCGACGCCTCGGGCGGCGATGGTGGTCAGGAGGGCGAACAGGTCCAGGCCGTGGCCGATGTCCAGGTGGGCGGATGGCTCATCGAGGAGCAGGGCTTTCGGCTCCTGGGCGAGGGCTCGCGCGATGAGCGCGCGCTGGCGCTCGCCTGCCGAGAGCGAACCCAGGGTCCGGTGCGCCAGTTCCTGAAGGCAGGTTTCCGCGATCGCCTTGTTCACCGCGTCGCGGTCGCGGCCGGAGAGCCCCTGGAACGGGCCGGTGTGCGGGTACCGGCCGAGTTCGGCGCTTTCCAGCACCGACAGCTTCGGCGCTCCCTCCTGAAGGGCGACCACGAGCGCTATCGCCCTGGCGATTTCGCGGGGGGAGAAGGTGCTCAGGGACCGTCCGCCCATTCGCACCGCGCCCCCCGCAGGGGCCAGGAGGCCGGCGATCGCCGCGAGCAGCGTCGACTTGCCCGCCGCGTTCGGTCCGACGAGCGCCACCCGCTCGGAAGCGTCGACGCCGAGCGACACGCGTCGAATCACCTCGCGCTCCCCGCGCCGGACCCGCAGATCCGCGACCTCGAGAAGACGGGGGCCGTTCACGCGCGCTCCGTGCGGCGCAGAATGTGGATCAGGTAGGGCGCGCCGGAAAGCGACGTAATCGCGCCCAGGGGAAGGTCGTAGCGATCCGAGATGGCGCGCGCCGCGAGGTCCGACAGCACCACGAGGATCGCGCCCGCGAGAAAGGCGGCGGGCAGGAGACGCGAGGCGCGGGGGCCCACGAGGCCGCGCATGGCGTGCGGCGCCATCAGTCCCACGAAGGGCACGGAACCCGCGATGGAGGTGGTGGCTCCCGAGAGCAGAGCGGCGAGAGCCAGAAGCACCAGTCGCATCCGCGGCACGTTCAGCCCGAGCGCCCTCGCCTCGGTTTCACCGAGCAGGAGCAGGTCGAGTGGACGATGCAGCGCCGCGGCGGCGAGGCAGGCGGGAATGACGATGGCGCAGGCGATTCCGAGGTGGATGAAGCCGCGGCCCTCCAGTCCCCCGGCGAGCCAGAAGAAGACGGCGCGCACGCGGAACTCCTCGGAGGCGATGAGCACGATCGAGGTGACCCCGGAGAGAAAGGCGCTCACCGCGAGGCCGGTGAGGATGAGCGATGTGAGGGAGGAGGAGCGCATGTTCTCGGCCACCATGTACACCACGAGCGAGGCTCCCAGGGCGCCCACGAAAGCGGCGGCGGGCAGAGCCAGAAAGACGTCGAACGACCAGCCGAGCTTGACCGCGATCACCGCCCCCAGGGCCGCGCCCGACCCGACTCCGAGCAGAGAGGCGTCGGCCATCGGGTTCTGGAACACCGTCTGCAGAAGAACCCCGGTGAGGGCGAGAGCCCCGCCCAGAAGCGCCGCCAGGGCCACGCGGGGGAGCCGTATTTCTCCGAGGATGATCGCGTGCGCCTCATCCAAGGCCGGCGAGGCGGCGAGCCCGAGGCCGCGGAGGCCTTCCGAAACCACTTCAAGGGGGGTGTAGCGGACGGCTCCGAGACACAGGGCGAGGCCGATCGAAACGGCGAGGCCGAGGGCGAGCAGGCCCATCACTCGCCCTGCGCTCACCTGGCGAACCTCTCGGAGTGAAGGGCCTTCGCCATGAATTCGCAGGAAGCCGCGGCATGATGATTCAGGGCGACCAGGAGTTCGGTGGGCATTTCCACCACGTGTCCCGCCTTCACCGCGCGCATGCGCGACAGAAGCGGGTGCTGATGGATCTCTCTCGACGTGGTGGTGCGGGATCCGATGAACAGCCAGTCGGGGTCGAGTCCGAAGGCCCGCTCCGCGCCCAGAGGCGTGATCCCGGTGATGCCGGCGAGGGCCGCGGCGTTCTCGCCCCCCCCGCAACGGATGAGCGCGTCGAACGCGGTCTTGGATCCCGCCGTGAAGCCGCTCGCCCAGTACAGCAGCTTCGGGCGCGGCGTGCCTCCGATCCTGCGGTCCACGTCCTCGAGCCGCGCTTCGAAGTCCGTGGCCAGGCGCAAGGCGCGTTCCTTCTCGCCCACGGCGTCGCCCAGATCCAGGAGGGCGCGCTTGAAGCCCTCGAGGGAATTGAGGCCCGTCATCCGATGCACCTGCAGACCCGATTGGCGGAGCGCTCTTAGAACATCGGCGTCCGTGTACTCGGAGACCACGACCAGATCGGGCTTGAGCGCGATGAGGCGCTCGACGTCGACCTTGGGGAACCGCGCCACCGATGGCGGAATGCGGCCTACCGCGTTGGAGGTGCCCTTCTCGTCGACGAGAGCGGTGACGGCGACCAGCCGTTCGATGGGAAGGATGTCGGCGAGGATCTCGTCGGAGGCGAGGTTCAGCGACGCGACGCGCTGCGGCACCCCGGCGGCGGGCGCGCCGGGGGCGGACAGAGAGCCGATCAGGCCCGCGAGCAGAAGCAGCAGCGTCCTCACGTTCTACCGGGCGCTGTCCAGGGAGAGGCTGACTCGAAAGCGCCGCGGCAGCGCGGCGTAGCCCAGCACCTCCTGGTATCCGGCGTCCGTCGCGTTCTCCAGCGTCGCGAGAAGGCGCGCGTGGGAATGGACACGGAACGTCGCCCGAAGATCGAGGCGCGTGTGGCCCGGGTTTCTGGTGAGGCCGATGCCGAGAAAGTCCGAGTCGACGCGGTCGCTCATGCGCACCACGGTGGCTCCGAGGCTGCCCCGCGCGAACGTCGCCTCCGCGGTGAGCGAACCCTGATGCCCCGGTCGGCGCCGCAGCTCCTCGCCCGCGGCGAGCTGCGGATCGGTGCTCGCGCTCGTCACGACTTCGCTCTTCTGGAACGTGTAGTTCGAAAGGAGGCGCAGATGAGACGAGGGGCGCCATTCGCCCGATACCTCCACTCCCTGAGCTCTCGTCTCGCCGAGGTTCTCGTAAGTTCCGACGAACGGGGCGTAGGACACGACCTTGTAGGCGATCTGGTCGAGGTAGCGGTGCCGGAAATACGTAGCCTGCAGCTTCAGGCGATCGCCCACATGGAGGTCGAGGCCCCCGTCGTACGTCCGTGCGCGCTCCGGCTCGAGGTCCGGATTTCCGAGCGCATAGGACGATGTGCCGTAGCTCTCGAAGAAACTCGGCGCCTTGATGCCGGCCCCGCCCCCCGCCCGCAGGATGAGCTCGAAGCTCGTGGCCCGCGCCGCGACCCATGCCGCGGAAGCGTGCGGCACGAGTGTCGTGCCCGTGGAGCCATTGTGCTCGGCGCGAAGGCTGAGGGTGCCGAAAGCCCGGGAGGAGAGGGCGATCTGGTCCTGGAGAAAGACGCCGTAGCTCACCCGGGTCGGCCGCAGAGGCGTTTCCCCGACCGTGCCCAGGCGGCCTGCCTCACGCTCGATATCGCCGCCCGCGGTGAGGGAGTGCGGCCCGGCCTGGCCGCGCAACTCATACGTGCCGAAAAGGCGATCGGTGTTGTTCGCGTACCCGCTGGGGTTCGGGAAGTCGAAGGAGTCGAATGCCGCGGCCTGCCCGCGATAGGCGGGGCGGTATGAGCCCGAGTCCAGCGGATTCGTGGAGAGCTGGTTGTCCCTCTTCAATCCCATCCGGATCGAATGGGACAGCGCGCCGGAGCGGAAGCGTGAGGCGAGGCTCGCGATCATCAGGTCGCGCTCATAGCGGGCGTCGAGATCGGGCCGGCCGAAGACCGAGGGTCCGGGCGTGCCCCCCTCCGACCCATTGAAACGAAACGAACCCAGAATCGCCGCATCCGGGTTGAAGCGCCGCTCGAAGGAGGCGGCCACCAGAGTGGAGGCGAAGTCCGCGTTGGCGCCCTCGTTGTCGGTCTTCGACCGGCCGACGGAAAGGGCCGCGGAGAGGGAGCCGACCTTTCCGCTTCCGGTGGCCGAGAACGAGGACGACCCGAGATCGCCCCCGCTCGCGCTGGCGCGGAGCCTTCGGAGGCCGTCGAGCGGCGTGCTCTGCAACGCGATGACGCCGGCCAGAGCATCCGACCCATACAGGGTGCCGAAGGAACCGCGCACCACCTCGACGCGCTCGACATCGGGAGTGAGGAGCGTGCCGAAATTGAAGAAGCCGCCCGGCTCGTTCACGGGAACGCCGTCGATGAGGACGCGGGCGAAACGCGACTCGCCTCCCCGGACGAAGACGGAAGACTGGGCGCCGATGCCGCCGGTGGTCGCGGTGTTGAGCCCCGGCACTTCCGAGAGGGCGTCGGTGAGGCGAAGGGTCTGTCGCTCCCTGAGGTCGGTCGCGTCGAGGACGCTCGCCGACACACCCACCGAGGAGATCGCGGTACGCGACCGCGTCGCCGCCACCACCACCTCCTCGCGGATCCGGGCCGGGCGCAGCGAGATGTCGATCGCCACGTCGCGATCCGCGACCACCACCGGGGACGCGTCCACCTCGAAACCGCGCACGGCCGCGGTGTACGTTCCTTCGGGAAGATCGAGGCGGAACTCGCCGCGGGCTCCCGTCACTGCTTCCTGGCTGGCCGAAGGGCCGGACAACCGCACGACAGCCTGCGACACCGGGCGTCCGTCCTGAGTTCTTACCATGCCGCGGACTTCACTTGCGGTGGCACTGGATTCGCCGACGATGGCGGCGATGATGAGACTGAAAAGGGTCCGGCGGGACCGGTGGAGCGACATTGTTTGCTTCCTTCCTCGAGGAAGAGGCCCATGGCGGAGGAAGGACGCGGGCTCGACAGGGCGATGAAGCCCCGGCACGGGGGCCTGCCTGTCGAGCGGCCGTGGTCTTCTTCCGCGAGAAGCCTCGATGTTGATTGTTTGCCGACTTCGCTCGAGGCAGGTTTCCTGGCTCCCGGGTCATCGCCGCTTCCCCGAGCCTTCCCAGGGGACCTTTCGGACCCCAGGTGACTCCTGACGGATCGAGAAGCAACTCTCCGGCTACAGTGGCGGGACCGCGCAGGTATTCGACCTGCTTCCCTTTTACCCTCCTTTTATGGAGGCACCCTGAGCGACGCGAGCAGGATAGCGCAGGACGCCCCGAACCCGAGCCGGCGTCGTGGAAAAAAAACGCGCCCGGATTCGGGCGCGTGACGGACGGCCAGGGAGCGGCGACGCTACTTCGCGTCCTGCCCTGCCTTCACCGGATTCTTTTCCTGGACCCAGGTGTTGTAGCCGCCGATGATCGCCTGGGCGGGAACGCCCATCGACTGGAGTGTCTGCGCCGCACGGGCGCTAGTGTGCTCGGCCTGTCAGGAACAGTAGGTGGCGATGGGCTTGCCCATCTTCTTGAGTTTTTCGGCCACCGCGGCGTTGATCGTGCTCTCGGGCACCGAGAGCGCGCCCGGAATGTGTCCGGCAGCGTAGGAATCTGCGGAACGAACGTCGAGGACCACGACATTGTTCGCGGCAAGGAGCCTCTTGAAGTCCGCCATGCTCATCCGGTCGGTCTTGGGCATGGGAACCGCGGCGGGCGCCTGGGGCTTGGCCTGGGCGAGTGCGTGAGGGGCGATCGCCATGGCGAGAAGCGCCAGGGCGGCCCTGCAGAATCTGGTGGGTTTCATGTCTGGTTTGGACCTCGCTCTTTCACGGAGGATTGTACGCTTCGGTCGCCGTCCCTCTCCTGGACCTCCCATGCCTTCAGATCCGCGAACGCTGCCGCCCGGTCCGCGAACCATTCTTCATGTCGACATGGACGCCTTCTATGCCGCGGTGGAAGAGAGGGATCGTCCGGAGCTTCGCGGCAAGCCGGTAATCATCGGCGCCGACCCGAAAGGCGGAGCCGGCCGTGGTGTGGTGTCGACCGCGAACTACGAGGCGCGGAAGTTCGGGGTGGGGAGCGCGATGCCCATCTCGACCGCCTTTCGTCTCTGCCCCCAGGGCGTTTTCATTTCCCCGGACATGTCGAAGTACTCCGCGATCTCGCTGGAGATTCGAGCCATCTTCGAGGCTTTCACCGACCTCGTGGAGCCTCTGTCCGTCGACGAGGCGTTCCTCGATGTCACCGCGAGCGTCAGGCTCTTCGGCAATGGCGAGGGCATCGCTCGGGCCATCAAGGCCCGAATCAAAGCGGAGACGCGCCTCACGGCCTCCGTGGGTGTGGCCTCGGCAAAGCTCATCGCCAAGATCGCCTCGGATCTCAGGAAGCCGGACGGCCTCGTGGTCGTTCCGCCGGGTACGGAGCGCGCGTTCCTGGCGCCGTTGCCCGTGCGAAGGCTGTGGGGCATCGGGCCGAAGATGGAGGAACGCCTCGCGAAGCTCGGGATTCACACGGTCGGCCAGCTCGCGGACGCGAAGGTGACGAGGCTCCTTGGAACCCACGGTCTCGACCTCCAGCGGCTCGCGCGCGGGGAAGACGATCGGCCCGTCGTTTCCGACTCGGGGCCGGCCAAGAGCGTTTCGGTGGAGCACACCTTCGACGTCGACGAGGGAAACCCCCGCGCTCTGCGAAAGGCGCTTCTGCGCCTCGCCGACGAACTGTCGCGGCGTCTCCGCGCCGAGTCGCTTGCCGGGCGCACGGTGACACTGAAGTACCGCGACGAGACGTTCCGGACCACCACCCACGCGCGATCAGGCCGGGCGCCGACGAACGTTGCGTCGGAACTCTTCGAGACTGCCTCGGGACTTTTCGACGATGTCCATGGCTCGCTCAAGGTGCGGCTCCTGGGGATCGGCGTCTCCGGGTTCACCGAACCTGTCCAGAGAGGCCTCTTCGAGGAAGAGTCTCCGCGACGTGGCGCCCGGATCGACGAACTTCGCGACCGGGTGCGCGAGAAGTTCGGCCGGGAAGCGCTCGTTCGCGCCAGCGACCTTGAGGACGAAAAGGGGCAGGAGGGTCGGCGCGACCCCGAAGGACACCCCCTTCAAGCACGGCTCGGAAATCCGCGGAAGGCCAGGTAACCTGCGTCTTGCGACAGGGTTAAACTCGGTCATTCTCCCCCACAGCCTTTTCGCCTTTTCGCGCTTCCTTTCGAGCGCCTGTAAATCGCCCTTTTCCAATCAATGACTTTGGAATGTCCGTCGTGCGCCGCGCCCATCGATGAAGGCGCCGACGTCTGTCTGAGATGCGGGCGCTCCCTTTCCACCCTCGCCCTGGGTTCGATCCTGGCCAACCGCTACGAACTGCGGGCGGTGCTGGGAAAGGGCGGGATGGGCCTCGTCTACCGCGCGTTCGATCGCCTTCTCGAAGAGGACGTCGCGATCAAAGTGCTTCGCACTGACCTGTCCGCGAACGCGGACGCAGTCCGCCGGTTCCGGGGGGAGATCAAGCTCGCGAGGAAGGTCTCCCACCCGAATGTGTGCCGGATTCACGACTACGGTGAGGAGGGTCCGCTCGGTTACATCTCAATGGAGATCCTCAGCGGGCAGGATCTTCAAAAAGCGCTCAAGGAGCAGCCCCATGGCCTCCCCGAGGCCGAAGCCCTCTCCGCGGTGCTGCAGATCGCTTCCGGGCTCCAGGCCATCCACGATGTGGGGATCCTGCACCGCGACCTGAAGACCGCCAACGCGACGCGAGACGAGCGCGGCGTGGTGCGGCTCGTGGATTTCGGGATCGCCAAAGACCTCCTCTCCCAGGGGCAGACCGCGGCGGGCGAGGCCTTCGGCACCCCCGAGTACATGAGTCCCGAGCAGTGCCGCGGTGAGGCCCTCGACTTCCGGAGCGACGTCTACGCTCTCGGCATTCTCGCCTTCGAGCTCTTCACGGGGGACGTGCCCATCAAGGGTGCGAGCCCGATGGCGACGCTCTTCAAGCAGATTCAGGATTCTCCGTCGTTCGATGCCGAACCGGGGTCGAGAGTGCCGCGACGCTTCGTCCCCGCACTCAAGCGCGCTCTCGCCAAGGCCGCGGCAGACCGCTTTCCTTCGGCGCAGGAGTTCGCCCAGGCCTTGCGCTCGGCCGCCGTCTCGGATCCCCCGGTGACGTCTCCCACCGCTCCCGCACAGGAGATCGAGAAGCCGCACTGGGTGCCGGGTCAGAGGGATGCCCGCAAGGACGAGCGCATCTACCTTCCGACCGACGTCGTTCTCAAGAAGCTGGGCCCGGGCGACCAGCCGGAGAAGGAGGAGCGGACGGTGGCCCACGACCTGTCGAGAAGCGGCATGAGGATTCTGACCAGCTGGTCGGACCTCGAGAAGGGCGACAAGGTCAAGGTGGTCGAAGTGGGCGGCGACTTCTCCACGGGCGCCATCGTGCGCAACGTCAACCGCGGAACCGACCACATCACAAGGGTTGGCATCGAGTTCCTCGACAATCGGGCCCCTGACCGGCTGGTGGGCACGGACAAGACCCGTCGCGGTCCTCGGACTTCAGGGCCGCATCCCCCGGTCCAGGCGCGGAACTCCGGCCCGTCCGCGGTAGTTTCCACACCGCCCTCCGCCACTCCGCCGCGGCCGACGCCCACCGCGCACCCTACCGCCCACAATCACGTTTCTTCTGCCCCTCCCCATCGATCGCAGGACCGTCCTTCAGGTGGGCGCGCCACGGTCGGCACCCGCCGCGGTCCTACGGGAATTCGGGAAGAAATCGCGAAGGCGAAGAAGCTCATCGGCGAGTCGCGGATCTGGGAGGCCCTGCAGGCTCTCGCGACCGCTCAGGAACTCGCCCAGGGCACGCCGGAGGCAACGCCCATCAGGATCATGATCGGCGAAACGCAGGCGTTGAACCCGGCTCTCCTGAAGGCCGCCCAGCAGAACCTCGAGGACCTGGCCCGCAACGAACCGCACGTGGCCGCCGTCCACGCGGCCCTCGGCCGCATCTACTGGAGCGCCGGACTCGCCCCGAAGGCCATCGACGCTTTCGGGCGCGTTCTCGCGATCGAGCCCGACAACCGCGAGGCCATTGACGCCCTCGCCGCGCTGCGGGACTTCAACTCAAATCCGAGGTAGTCCCGAAGCACCGAGGATCCAGCCCTCGCTTCGGGCCACGCGGCGATTCTTCGCGCTCTCGCCGCGCAGATCGAGGCGCTTGCCCAGCGGCACGGACCTCGCCCAGACGCAGCTGAGCGCGGCATCCCGATCGTGTTCGCTCCAATCGGGCGGGATCTCGACCCGCCCCCACCTCATGAGCTCGCGACGGCAGTGGCCCGGGTAGATTTCGCAGCCGATGTGTGACGCGCCGTCATCATGAAGCGTGTCGAACGGCCACGCCTGGACCGGCAAACCAAGACCCTCGATCCCTTCCAGGAGAAGGTGCAGCTCCCGCAGCCCGGCGAGGGTCTGGCCGGCCACCGCACCCGCGCCGCCCAGGCGAGTCGCGGGCTTCGCTCCCTTCATGAACGTCTCCACCACCCGCACGGCGTTGCCTTTCCAGGAGGACGTGGTGGGTAGGCCGTACTTCCTGGCGAGCGTTCGCACCCGACAGTGGAAGATGGGAGCGTTGGCCACGCGGTTGAACGCCCGAGCGTAGCTCGAGGGAGGACCGAGGGGCGGGAGGCCCCCGTTCCCAGCCGCGAGCCGTGACAGGCACTCCCGCCAGGGAAGGCCGCGGAGCGACGCCGCGCCCAGGAGGTCGAGCGGCCACGACCACTGATGATCGATGCCGAAGAGAACGCGCCGCCCTTCGCGCGTGGCGGTATTCAGTTGCTCGAGGATCTCCTTCCGAAGCGTCTCTCTGACGAAGGGTCCTGGGATCTTGCGGGGTCTGTCGTCGCGGCTGTCGAGCCGGAAGAGGGAGATGGCGGCTCGCTGCGCGGCCGGCGCCTCCGCGCCCGAGTAGTCAGCGAAGAGGAATGTGTCGAAGACGCCCGGCTCGGACCGGCGCATTGGGAGGCTCCAGGGTTTGGGTACACTCCACGATAACCCTCGTGCCTTCGATCCGATCGATGATCCGGATTTCACCCCCGCTCCCCCGTTTCACACTGCGCCCGTGAAGGCGGAGCGCTCCGAGGAATACCGGCCTGACATCGACGGCCTGCGGGCCCTGTCGATCCTCGCCGTGGCGCTGTATCACGCGCGGCTGCCCGGTTTCGAATCGGGCTACCTCGGCGTCGATGTCTTCTTCGTCATCTCCGGGTTCCTGATCACCGGTCAGCTTCTGCGGGAAGCTGAGGCGACCGGCCAAGTCCGGATGCGGATGTTCTACGCGCGTCGCGTTCGCCGCCTGATTCCGGCCTTTTCCGTGGTGGCTCTTGGAACCGCGGCCCTGGCACTCGTCTATCTCCTTCCGATGACCGAGCTGGGGCTGTTTGGAAACGCACTCATCCGAAGCGCGCTCTTCTATTACAACATCGCCCTGTGGCGCGGCGGCTATGTGTATGACGGGGAGCCTGCCGAGCAGCAGGCGTTGATGCACACGTGGTCGCTCGGGATCGAAGAGCAGTTCTACGTGGTGTGGCCGGCCCTCTGCCTTGCCGGGTTCCGCGTCGGGCGACCGCGCCTCTTCTTCCTGGTCATCGCCGCCGCGAGTTTCCTGGGGGCCTGGCTGTATTTTCCGAATGACCCCGATGCGGTGTTCTTCCTGCTTCCCTTTCGCGCCTGGGAGCTCGGAACCGGCGCCATCCTCGCCACTCGTTTCCGGACGCCACGCCCCGGTTTTCTCGCCGGCATTGGCCTCACCCTGGTTGCGTGGGCCCTGCTCTGCGGCCAGCCACCCGACAACGCGCGTGCCCCCCAGTTGGTGGCCGTCATCGGAGCGGCGTTGCTCATGGGAGCCGGATCCGCGCCGGGCGTGGCATCACGACTCCTCCGAACGAAACCCCTGGTGCTGCTGGGCCGCATGTCCTACGCGTGGTACTTGTGGCACTGGCCGCTCCTGGTGATGGGTCGCATGGCCGTGTTCCCGGAGATGCCAGGAATCCAACCGGTCGCTCTGGTCGCGGGCCTGGGCCTGGCCGCGGGAACTTATGCCTGGATCGAAAGCCCCACCCGTCGCATTCCGATCGTCAATCCCCGGAGAACGCTTCTGTGGGGCGCCGCCGCCGTCGCGCTCGTCGCAGGCGTCGGGGCCGTTCTCGAGGCCCGCAGCGCGGCGATCCGGACAGACCCACGGAACGCGGTCACCTTCTCGCGCCTGAGGCCCACCCCGCCGCGCCCCTGCGAGTCGCGGACCGAGGTTCTGGGGTGTGATCTGGGGGGAGCAGGCGGCGCGCATGGCGCGATCATCCTCTGGGGCGATTCCTTCGCTCGCGCCCTGTCTCCCGCGCTGATGAGCTACGCCCGAGAGTCCGGCAGGAGTGTCCGGCTCCTCGTCCAGGGATCGTGCCCGCCGCTGCTGGGCGCGGTGCCCGCGGCTCCCCGCTCACCCTTGCGTCCCGACTCGACGTGTGACGAGTTCCTGACCGCTGTGGAGGAGCGCTTGCGCCGCGATCCCTCCGGCGTTTCCGGGGTGATCCTCGCTGGCCGCTGGCCGGCTTATGTCGGCGGAGGTCCGACGAACGCGGAGCGACGGATGTTCGATCGGCAAGGGCGCGAACTGGATGGCGACGCGATCGAGCACGGTCTCGCAGGCACCCTTGAGCTTCTCTCGTCCATACGCCTGCGTGCCCTGGTGGTCGGCGCGCCTCCGGCTTTTCCGTTCGACGCGGCCAAGTGCTTGTTGCGATCCTCGTCCACGTGTTCCGTCAGCCGATCGTGGCAGGAAGGAATCCGCGGAAGAGCACAAGCCGCAATCGATCGCGCGCGGCGGGGCCGGATGAACGTCCGTTTCCTCGAGCTGTTCGACCTCTTTTGTCCCGCCACTTCGACCCAATGTCCGGCCGGCACCATCCAGCATCCCT
>JAIBCN010000172.1 GCA_019694155.1 Vicinamibacteria bacterium
GCCTCAAGAGTTCGCGTGCGCCGGAAACTCGATTCGTTCATGGCCGACGACCCGATGAGCGTAGGCGAGGCACGCGAGCACATCGTCACGTTCCAGACCGGGATAGGCCTTCAAGAGATCGTCCACGCTTTCCCCGGCCGCCAGCATTCCGAGAACGTGCTCGACCGCAAGGCGGCGGCCTCGAAGTGATGGCTTCCCACCGAAGACTTCCGGGTTTACGGTGATTCGTTCGAGCAGCAGGGCTTCGGTCATGTCAGTTCCAGCACCTTGGATCATATGCCGTCACCCTGTGTGATCGTGGAAGGTCCGGTCCGGCCGCACGCGTGCGAAACCCTTGCGCCGGGCCGCTGCCGCTAACATCCCGGCATCCCCATGGCGCCTGACGCCGAAGAACCCGACCCCATCTCCGACTCCGAACCCGACACGCCGCCATCGAGGCGACGCGGCATCGGCCTGTGCCTCTCCGGCGGCGGCTTCCGCGCCACCCTCTTCCACCTCGGCGCCATCCAACGCCTCCACGAACTCGGCATCGCCACCCGCCCCGACTTCGACACCGTCACCTCCGTTTCCGGCGGCAGCATCACCGCGGCGCAGTGGGCTCTCGCTCTCTCCCCGTCATTGCGAGGGGCCACTCCGTCTGCGGGCCCCGAAGCAATCTCGTCCCCCAGCTACCACAACGACATCGCCCGCCCGCTTCAAGCCCTCGCCTCAAGAGACATCCGCACCGGAGCCATGGCGAAGAAGTTCCTCCTCCCCTGGAACTGGTTCCGCGGCGCCTTCGTGATCGACACGATGGTCGACAGGTTCGAGGAAGCCTTCGGCAAGGGCACGCTCAACCTGCTGCCCGACCACCCGCGATTCGTCTTCTGCGGCACCGACATGGCCTTCGGAGCCAACTTCATATTCGAACGCGATCGCGTGGGCTCCTACCTCGCCGGCTACGCGCCGCCGGAAGGCTTCACGCTGGCCCAGGCCGTGGCCGCCTCGGCCTGCTTCCCGCCGCTCTTCGGCCCGATGCGCATCGACCGCGCCGCCCTTCGGTTCAAAGGAGGCCGGGCGAAAGGCGTCAGCGCCGATGAGCGAAAGCAGATCCTCGAAGACCTGCGCGTGACGGACGGCGGCGTCTACGACAACATGGGCCTGGAGCCCGTGTGGAAGAGCCACCGCGTGGTGCTGGTGTCAGACGCGGGCGGCCTGATGGACGCCGAGGCCGACAAGAACTTCTTCTGGCGGATCCAGCGATATCAATCGATTCAGGATCGGCAATCGCGAGCCCTGCGCAAGCGCTTTCTCATTTCGGGCTACACGCAGGGCACGTTCAACGGCGCCTACTTCGGGGTGGCGAGTTCGACGACGCACTACCCGGGGGCGCGGGATCCTGGGTACTCAAAGGAGTTCGCGATGGGTGTCATCAGGAACATCCGCACCGACCTCGACGCCTTCAGCGAGGTGGAGCAGGCGGTGTTGATGAATCACGGGTATGCGCTGGTTGATGCCGCGGTTCGGACTCACGTGCCGGAGTTGGTCGCGCAAGACGCGGCGTTCGGGCTGCCGTTCCCTGCGCTCGCGCCGCCGGCGATGGCGGAGGATGAGTTGAGGCGCATGTTGGCGGGATCGGAGAAGAGGAAGTTGACGGGGCGGCGGTAGAGAGCCGCCTTCAGTTGATTCTGATTTCAAAGACCACTCGGACGGCGTTGACCGAGACTGCCTATCAGAAAAGCGCTCACCGCCTGGAAGGCCGAGCTGTCCTAGCGAATTCATTTCCCGAGCTGTCCCGAATCTCCAGGCCTTGACGGTACACAGGGTGAATCTCCCACAGCAGCCCCCGGTCGGTGTCCGTGCGGGAGAGCCACAGAGAAGGTTGTTCGGCGAACCCAAGGTGCTCGTAGCTGCCGTCCTCGCGCTCTCGGCGTCCGAAGAAGAGGCCGATCTGGAAGAGAAAGGCCGCCACGTCTCGAGCTTTCGCCTTGCCGGGCACACCCACGATAACGGGCGCGAGGTGAGAGAGGATCTTGCTATCGATTAACTTGAGCAGCTCAGCCGTCTCGAATTGCTCCTTCTCTCTGGCGAATGCACCGATTAGTTCTTCTATATCTGCGCACTGTGATCGGAACTCCGCACAGGTGTCCTCTATCCGTTTGCGCCCGAAATTTCCGAACCGTCCTATTCTTCTTCCCAAGGGGCGGCGGGTCTATCCAATTCCGGCTAAACCGCGCCCTCCCCAACGGGAGAAGCTCATGACGCTGGTTCTTGGAGTTCGTTGCAAAGACGGATTTGTGATAGCTGCCGATTCTCAAGAGACTACGTCCACCAAGAGTCACGTTGACAAAGTTGTCGGATTCGACGCAGGCGATTGGCAACTAGTGATCGGGTGCTGCGGTTATTCAGTTGCTGTCTTCGCCGTAGCAGACCTAATCGAACAGGAGATTCGTCGCATGGATGGTCCTGCCCTGGCGGATGCGGAGAGCATCATCCGTGAGCGATTGCGTGAATACGCACAGGACTACATGTCCCCTGAAACCCGTGTGGAGCTTCAGCTCGCGATTGGATACCGGGATAGAAACTCAGTGTTCAACCTTTGGCGATCTGAAGGTGGTCATCTTGCTCCGGTTCAAAATTCAGTTGTTATGGGAACCGGCCAGGCGGTTGGGAATTTCGCAGCCGAGCAATTGCTGCCGGAGGCCCGTTTTTTGACCACCGCGAATGCCCATCATCTTGCTGTCCAAATCCTCCGGGCCAGTCGCAGGGACCCCTATGTGGGTGGAGACAATTGCGTTTGGGCCGTAAGACGAGATCACAAGGCGAAGCCGTTTTTTGACTTTGGCGAACCAGAGTTTCCCTATAGGTACATTTGGGGACTGCAGGAACTACTTGGTCAGGCGATCAACTCTGCGCTCTCCTCGGACCGTGCTTGGCGCGAAGGGATCCTTGAGACAATAGGCCACAGGCTCTCAAAGATCCATAGACCGCTTCGCAGGCTTTCACCGAAAACACTCTCAATCCGAGAAAAGGACCTGAGCCCGCATGGACCAGGAAAGGCCTAGGAGAAGGCCGAGGCGGCCCAACTAAGGAGACTTCATCGTGATTGGGCTCGATCCGGCACTCGTGTCTATTGTCGATCCCGTCGCTTGTTCAGAATTCTCGACTATGCGCGATCGTGCCGAAGCGGCGAAGGTCCTGACCAGCTACGTAACGGACCACTCCGTCGTGGCGGCCATTCCGTTCAAGGCCCGTGGAATGTTCCAGATCGGCCTGAGGCGGTCAATCGAAATCTCGGACGGCTTCGCCGCCTCCTTCAATGCGGGCCTTTACACGCCGCTGTTCATCCTGGCACGAGCCTCGATCGAGACGGGTTGCCTGATGTGGGACTTGTGGACTCGACTCGCGCGCATCCTGATTGAACAAGACAAGGCCGCCCTTGAGGACTTCGACGATAGGATCATCAGAGCAATTCTCGGCAGGAAAGTCGGGCCCAACGATGCTCCGCCCGAGTATGTCGCGCCGAATGTCCTGACCATTATTCAGCGCCAGACGAAGGATCTCGAGGGGCTTGCGCAGCTGTACGCGGAGCTCTCAGAGATCGCGCATCCAAACAATGACGGCATGTTGTCCGTCTACGCGTCTGCTCGTCACGAGGGGCATGACTTTATCGATCGCCCCTTCGCTTCGGCGCCGCTGGGCCTGAGCGCCGCGGTCCACGCAGCGACCGTCGGACTAAAACAGAGCGTTTTTGCTGCTGAGCAGTTCGAGACGATTGGCAAGGATTTCGCTGCATTCTGTGAAGCGGCGATTTACGAGAAAGGGAACTGGCCCCCTTCTATCCCATACCCAGCCCAGAGGTAGGTGGAAGAAGCACCGCCATCGCTCGCGCGGGCACGATGGACGACAGGGCCCAGTCGCATCCTTCAGTCTGAATGTCCCGCCCCCAGTTTGCAGGATCGCCGCGAGATTGCTTCGTCGCTCTGCCTTCCGCCGGGCTCCTCGCAATGACGATACGGGGTAGGGTTCCCGAGCTGGCACGGGTGCGGCGGGCGTCAGACGGGGCGCGAGTTACGGTTGGGGTACGCAGCCCTTCAGGCCGAACTGCTTGAAGATCCACATCGCCGGGCGCCAGTTGGTGAAGGCGGACTAGAGGAGGTTCAGGCCGACGAAGGCGCTGAAGGGGAAGAAGCCGGGGTCTCCGGCGGTGAGTCCTTCGAGATTCATCTGCGCGGCGCGGCCGCGGCGGGCGATGAGGTAGTAGACGACGGGGACGGCCATGCGGGAGAGGAGGGTGGCCGCGATCTGGCCCATCATCAGGCTGATGGTGAGGCCCTGGAAGATGGGGTCGACGAGGATGACGAATGGGCCGGCGATCGACGGCGGCGGCGGTGAGGATCTCCGACCTTCCGCCGATCCGCAAGATTTGGCAAGTCAGGATGCTTCGAACGTCTGTAGTCTTCCACCTCCGCACCAAAGCGGCCAGGAATGGAGATCCAGCGACCATGAACCAACCCCCCCGGTGGTACCGTCCCGTGACGATCATCGCCCTCTTGTGGAACCTCATGGGCTGTGCGGCCTATCTGAGCGATGTGATGTTGACGCCGGAGGACGTGGCAAAGATGAGCGCGGGGATGCAGCAGCTCTATGCGTCGCGTAGTCGCTGGGCGGTCAGCGCGACGGCACTTGCCGTGTGGGGCGGTGCGATCGGAAGCCTGGCGCTCCTGTTGCGCCGCCAATGGGCTCTTCCGGCGCTCGGCATCTCGCTTGCGGGAGTTGTCGCTCAGGATGTCGGCCTGTTCCTCCTGACCGACACGGTGAAACTGGCGGGGCCCGCGGTTGTCGTTGCGCAGGGGCTTGTGCTTGTCGTCGCCATCGGCCTGGTGTTTCTCGCGCGACGGGCGTCCGCGAGCGGCTGGAATCGGTAGGGAGCGGCTGAGGCGACAGTGGTCGTAACCGCTGTCTCGGCTGATCCGCCCTATAGTCCGGCTCGATTCAAGAAGGAACAAAAACCGCCATGCGCCTCTCGCCCCTCCTCGCTTCCGCCCTCGTCCTCGTCGCTCTGCCCCCGTCCCTCCGCGCCCAGGAAACGCCCACGGAACGCGAGGCCGCCCGGGATGTGCTGAAGAAGATGAACGATTTCCAGAAAGCGCTCGACGTGCCCGGCCTGGTGGCGAAGCTCACCGGCCCGAATCCCGCGCGAGACGCGGTGGTCGTCCGGGCCAGGGAGTTGATGGAGAAGGAGCTCCTCGCCCTGAGCGACGACATCACGCGGAACCCCGAGATCGGGTTCGTGGAGAGAAGGTCGGTCGCGAAGCTCACCGACTACCTCAAGGCCCACGGATTCGAGATCACCATGGGGACACCCGGACTCGAGACCGCGTTCGTCGGTCGTTACCGGGGAAACAACGGGCCCCCCACTCTCGGCGTGATCCTGGAGTACGACGCGCTTCGCGGGACCGAGCGGAACTTCCACGGGGACCAGCATTCGGCGCAGGGGCCCATCGGCATCGCGGCCGCGGTGGCCATGG
>JAIBCN010000251.1 GCA_019694155.1 Vicinamibacteria bacterium
GACCTCGGCCTCTTCGCGTCGGCCGGCCTCATCGCCGCCACCGCGTCGTCGGTGGACATCATGCTGTACAACGCCGCCCACAAGACCGCTCTCGAGGAGGGCCAGCGCCTGTGGCTCGGATGGATCCTGGGCGACTTCCTCCAGATGATGATCCTCGTGGCCCCGCTCCTGTGGTTCCGCGGAAAGGAGGCGCAGGTGTACGCGCGCGAGGCGATCGGCGTGCCCCCGCAGCGGGAGATCTCCACCGGTCAGATCATGGTCCTGCTCGGCTCGGTGTGGGCGACCCTGGGCCTCCTCGTCTTCCTCGGGGTGCGTCTGCTCGAGCGGGCTCTGGACATTCCCGATTTCGCGGTGACCATCAGTGGCGACCCTCTGGTGCCGCGGCTGCGGGAGATGGGTCTTTTCGTGGGCGTGTTCGTGGTCGTGCTCCTCATAACGACCATGGCCCTGACCGCGACACTCGCGGGTGTCGGCGATCAGCACCGCGAGCGCAGCCTGCGCGACGACCTCACCGGCTGCTTCAACCGGCGCGCCTTCAAGCGTCTTTTCGACCGCGAGGCCGAGCGTTCCGCCGGTCTGCAGCGGCCCATGTCCATCGTGTTCTTCGACATCGATCATTTCAAACGGCTCAACGACCGCCATGGACACGCGACCGGCGACACCGTCCTCACGAGCGTCGCGAGGCAGGCGACGGACATGCTCTCCGCGCAGGAGCTGCTCTTCCGCTGGGGCGGCGAGGAATTCCTGGTCCTGCTCTCTCATACCGGGCGTGACGAAGCCCGGCAATTCGCCGAGCGGCTGCGCGCGCGCATCGAGGAGAAGGTCAGCGTCGATGGCGGACCGGACGGCGAGCACATCACGATCAGCCTCGGGGTCGCGAGCGGCGCGCCGCCCGACTTCGACGAGGTGAAGCTGATCCGCCTCGCGGACGCCGCGCTCTACCAGGCCAAGGCCTCAGGCCGGAACCGGGTGGTCACCGACCTGATGATGCGCGGCGGGGCCTAACGCCCCAGGGCTCAGCGGCCGCTCTTCTCGCGAAGCACGTCGTCGTAGATCTGCTGCATGAGCCGCAGGCACTCGGCGATGTCGTAGCGCTTCGAAGCCGCCTGGGCGGCCTTCTCGAGACGGGCCCGCAGAGGAACATCCTCGATGATCTTCACGAGCGCGGTTCCGAGCTTCTCGGGGTCTCCGGGAGGGACGAGGAGACCGGTCTGCTTGTCCTTGATCACTTCGCGACATCCGTCCACCGCGGTCGAAACCACGGCCTTGCCCGCGGCCATGGCCTCGAAGAGCACGAGGGGCGTTCCCTCGTAGTTGGAGGAAATGCACAAGACATCGGTGGCGGCCAGGATCTCGGGAACGTCCTTCCGATGCCCCGCGAAGACGACCTGGCCGGAAATCCCGAGGGTCGCAGCCTGCGCCTTGAGGGGGGCCATGAGGTCCCCGTCGCCCGCGATCAGAAACCGGGCCTCGGGGTGGCGGACGATCACTTCACCGGCGGCCGCGAGCAGGGTGTCGTGGCCCTTCTGGGCGTTCAATCGCCCGATGGTGGTGATCACCGGGGCGGTCATGGGGATCCCAAGCTCGCCGCGGATCGCGTAGCCCTCGTCGCGCGAGCGCGGGGCGAACTGATCGAGAGGAGCGCCGTTGAACACCACGGCCACCCGGTCCTCGGGGACGAAACGGTCCTTGATCAGGAAGTCCGCGGTCGACTGGCTGACCGCGATCGCGTGATCGGTGAGGTTGCGGAGGAAGAGGTCGGGGATCTTCTGGTACGGGGGCATCTTCGGATCGGCGAAGTGCTCGTGGAGGATCAGGGGGATGCCGGCCCGCCGGGCCGCGAGGCGCCCGAAGTTCGAGGCGGCGTAGCCGTGGACGTGGAGGATCCTCGCCCGCGTCCGCTCGATCTCGCGGCCGATGTCCGCGATCAGCCGCGGGTCGAAGGCGCTGCGGCCGAGCATGCGGGCGGAAACCCCCTCCGCGCGGAGAGCGCGCGAAGCGGCGTCCTCGTTCTTGAGGCCCACGAGGTGCGGCACGTAGCGCGTCTTGTCATAGCGCGGGAACCACCACGCGAAGAGCCTCGATACCCCGTGGATACTCGATCCCGAAACGCCGAACTTGTCGCAGACGTGCAGGACCGGGAGGGGCATGAGCGAAGGTACGTTAGAGGTGAAGGGCGCCCCGCGGCAACCGACGGGCGCGGTCTTTCCATCTCTCGGGCCGCTCGCGTACCATTCATGCGGACCGGACGAATCCCATGCGAAGACTCCTTGCTTTCCTACTGGCTGGCCTCGCCGGCAACGCTGCGGCCCAGGACTGCTCCATCCTGGGACAGAACCAGACGGTGCTCCAGACGATGAATGACTGGTACCTCTGGTACAAGAACATGCCATCGGTGAGCCCCGCCACCTTCGCGGACCCCGAAGCCGTCCTCGACGCTCTGCGCTACCGACCGCTCGACACCACCTTCAGCTACATCTCGACCGCGTCGTCGAGCCAGGCCTTCTACGGCGAATCCCAGTACATGGGCTTCGGGTTCTCCATGAAGTTCACGGTGGGCTACGAGCTCCGGGTGACCGACGTCTTTCCCGCCTCACCCGCCTCGGAGATCGGCTTCGACCGGGGCAGCGAGATCCTCGCCCTGAACGGAAAATCGATCCAGAAGACCTACGAGGACGGCGAGTGGGGCACGATCTGGGGCGGCGAGGAAGCGGGCTACTCGGTGGACGTGACTTTCAAGACCGCGGCCGGCGAGGCGAGAAGCGGGCGCCTCGTGAAACGCGTGGTGACCATTCCCACCGTGCCCCTGGTCACGGTTCACGAAGTCGCCGGGAAGAAGGTGGGCTACATCGTCTTCAAGAACTTCGTCGAGCCCTCCTACGCGGCCCTCGACGCCGCTTTCGCAAGGCTGCGGGACGCCTCCGCCACCGAACTGGTGCTCGATCTGCGTTACAACGGCGGCGGCCTCATCGCGGTGGCGCAGTATCTGGGCGGCCTCATCGGCGGGGACCGGACCACGGGCGAAGTCTTCGCGCAGTATGTCCACAACGACAAGCGCTCCTCGCGCAACAGCGCGTTGCGATTCACCCGGCCGGCTTCGGCCTTCCCCCTGAACCGCCTCGTCGTGATCACTACCCGGTCGTCCGCTTCCGCGAGCGAGCTCATCATCAATGCTCTCAAGCCCTACATGCCGGTGATCGTGGTGGGCGACAACTCCTACGGGAAGCCGGTGGGCCAGTACGGCTTCCAGATGTGCGAGAAGGTGCTCTGGGCGGTGAGCTTCAGCGTCCAGAATTCCCTCGGCCAGGGCGACTACTACAACGGCTTCACTCCGGACTGCCGCGCCGCCGATGACATCGGGCATGCCCTCGGTGATGCCGGCGAGGCGTCGCTGGCGACGGCGCTCACCTACATCGCCACCGGCGCCTGCCCGGCGGCCTCTGCGCTCCAGGCCTCATCGGATCGAGGCCGTCCCGGCCCCGCCCTTCGCGCTCACGCCGAGAACGGCTGGCAGGCTCTTCGCGTCGCCTACTAGCAGACGGTCCGCCGAGACCTCGCGATCTGCGAGACTTCGACCCGACATGCCTTCCGTGACCGAGGACCGGCCGAACTCTCGCGCGCGGATCCGGAACTTCATCCTGGCCGCCGCGCTGTTCGCCCTGGCCCTCGGTCCGCGCCTCGCCCACCTCGATCGGGGCCTGCGCCACCAGCCGGAGTACGACGAACGGATCTTCGTCGAGACCACCCTCGAGATGATGGCGCGCGGCGACTGGGACCATCGGTTCTACGAGTACCCGGGCCTCCTCATCTGGATCCTGCGAATCGTGTTTTCGGCCGCGGAGGTTTCGGGAGCGCAGGCCTATCTCGCCGCCCGACTGCTCATGGCCGTGGCCTCCGCCCTGACCGTCCCTCTCCTCTTCGTGGTGGCCGCGAAGCGCATATCGCCAGGCGCTGGCCTGGCCGCGGGCCTGCTTCTCGCCCTTTCTCCGATCGAGATCGAAACCGTTCACATGTTCCGGCCGGACACCATCATCGCGCCGTTTCTCTTCGGCGCCCTGGCCTGCGACTCGAGCGGCCGGACCCGGCTCGCCTGGACCCTCGCCACCGTCGCCACCGCCCTGAAGTTCTCCGCAGCACTCGTCTTCGCGCCCCTCCTCGCGAGCGCGCTCATGGAAAGGACGAAGCTGAAGCACATCGCCGCGTCATGCGCGGCTTCGCTGGCGCTTTTCACTCTGCTCTCGCCCTATACGTTCCTGGGCGGCGCCAGCTCGATCGAGGGCATGGAGACCCAGCTCGATTACCACTACGCGGGGGCGCCTTCTTCGAGCTTTGCGTGGATGCTGTGGCGCTTCGTGGCCGACATCCCCGTGCGGGCGCTGTCCCTGCCCGGCCTCGCGCTGGCTGCGTGGGGCGCAGCCCTCGGGGTTCGCAGCCGCGCCCGCTGGATGTTCGGGTGGATCGCCTTCCCGATCTTCTGGATCCTGGTGTTCTCGTCCACGGGAATCCGGCGCGACCGCTTCATCGTGCCCGTGCTGTCCGCCCTGTGCCTCCTGGCCGCCGCCGGCCTCGAGGACCTCTTCTCGCGGGCCCGGCCGATCGGCTACGCGCTGCTGGCGGTGTCCCTGGGCGTCCTCGGCGTCGGGACCGCTCGCTATCTCGCCTCCCTGAACCACCCGCTCACCATGGATCAGGCCCTCGACTGGGCGCGCCGGACTCCAGGGCTCGAAACCGTGGGCACCACGTTCGCGGAGATCGGCGCGCTCGATATGGGCCCTCCCGAACTCGTCATGCTCCGCGGGTTCCGCGGCGACCCCTTCGTGGCCTCTCAGTTCGATGCCCTGATCCTCTCCGCGGAGGCGATGACGCCGCCGGGCTTCACGCGCGTCGCCCTGTTGAACTCCGCGTCGTGCTGCTACGACCCGAACCTCGCCCTCTACCGTGCCGAGACGCCGCGGAGGTTCCAGGCTCTCGACCTTGCCCTGGCGAAGGTCACCTCGAGCGCGGCGGAGCGCGACGCGAGGCTCGGCGACGGGCAGGTGTCCACGAGGTGGCGCGCCGACGACTCGCCCGCGTGGGTGGAGGTCGAATGGCCTGCGACCGTGGAACCCACCCGGATCGAGCTCGCCTACGGATCCATGCCTCCGGATCGGGACCTGCAGGTCGCGATATCCGACGACACCGGGGCCATCGAGGCGCACTCGCTGCGACAGCCACTGCTCCTGCAGCGTCCCGTGGGTCGCGACCTTTCGCAGGTCTTCGGCTGGCCCGCGCGGCCGACGCGTCGGCTGCGGCTGACCCTCAAGGGACCGGTGCCGATGCGGATCGGCGAGCTGAGGGTCTTCGTGGACGCCGCGCCGCTTGCCCTAAGATGAACCATCCTTAAGGAGGACCTTCAAGAATGATGACTCGCACTCTCGCGCTGCGGCGCGCCCTCGCCGTCCTGAGCCTCGTCGGACTCGGCGCCTATGCGTCGGCGCACCCTCATTTCAACAAGACC
>JAIBCN010000254.1 GCA_019694155.1 Vicinamibacteria bacterium
TGCGGCGCTGCTGAAGGTCGGTCATGCGCACATAGCTCTTCACGAGGTCGTGCTCGAGGACCTTCGCGCGCTGCAACTCCATTTCGAGCTGGCCCGGGCTGGAGATCGCGATGCCCATCTTGTAGTAGACGCGCTGCCACTCCATCAGGTAGCCGGTGGAGAAGACGCGAGGGCCCGGGCGCACGCCCGCGTCGATGACCTCGCGGTCCTCCACCGCCTCGTAGGGCGTGCCGCCCGGGCTCCGCACCGTGGTGATGCCGAAGGCCAGCCAGGCGCGCGCCTGCGCCTCGCCCATGTCCTTCTGAAGGTGGGAGTGGAACTCGATGAGGCCGGGCATGAGCGTGAGCGCGGCGCCATCGATGAAGTTCGGCCCGGAGTGGCCCGCGGGCTTGTGAGGGCCGACGCTCACGATGCGGTTGCCCTCGACCCAGACATCCATGTCGGCGCGCGCCGTTTCGCCGCGACCATCCACCAGGCGTCCCGCGTGAATGAGCGTGCGTCCCCTGGGGACGTCGAGCGCGTACTTGAGATCCACCGGCACGTCCTTGATCTCGCCTGTCTCGATGTCGATGAGTCGAAGCCGGTCCATCGACTGATAGAGGATGTGTTTCGAATCGCCCGCCCAGCTCGGCGAGTGCGCCTGTTCGGTAGTGATGTGACGCGGCGGCCCGAGCGGCTCGCCGGAGGGCGATACGGGCACGATGGCGAGGACCCCCTCGTAGATCATGGCCATCTTCGTCCCGTCGGGCGACCACTCGGGGCCGCACCCGCCGCGAGAATCGATGGAGAGATTCGGCTGAGGCGCGAACCAGCGGTCGCCGCCGCCGTCGGCGGAGATGGTGAGGATCTGATTCGTGCCTTCGCGGAATCGCGACGAGTAGGGAGCCACCATGGCCACGGCCACGCGGCGGCCGTCGGGAGACCAGGTGGGCGTTCCCGGGCCGAAGAGCGAATCGTGGATCCGCGTGACTTTTCCGCTGGCGACGTTCACCACGGATACCGCGGCCCGGCGCCACATGCCGTCGACTTCGAGGAAGGCGATGCGGGATCCGTCCGGCGACCACGAGGCGCCCATGGGCTGGGTGGTGAGACGCGTGAGCTGGCGGTCCTCGCCTGTCTTCAGGTCGCGTATCCACAGCTGCAGAAGGCTGCCCCCCTTGTCCGAGGAATACGCGAGCTTGGCGCCGTCCGGCGACCACGAGGGCTCGGCGTCCAGATACCGGTCCCTGGTGAGGTTCTCGGGCTTGCCGCCGATGGGCATGACCCAGATGTCGCCGATCGCGGCAAACGCGACCCGGGCCCCGTCCGGCGACAGGCCGGGGCGAACGATGCCCAGTACTCGGCGGGGCGCGGTGGACGTGAAGTCGCGCTTGCGATGCGGGTACTCCGGGCGCGTCACCTGAAGGATGGCGGTGAATTCGACGGTCGCGGGGGCCGCGTCGGGCGCGGTGATCGAGCGCCTCCTGATCTTCCCGTCGGAGACATGGAAGAACTCGGTGGCCGAGGCCCACGAGACGCGGAACGCGAAGGCGTTCTCGTTCCCGGTGAGCGATTTCCCCGCAAGCTCGAGCCGGCTCTGGCCGCCGCCGGAAACGTAGTAGACCAGATCGCCGCCCGGGCCCCACGAAGGGGCATCCGCGCGTACCTTCGGCTCCGTGATTCGACGCTCCGCGCCGTCGAGCAGCGCCACCGCCCAGATCGACTGGGAGTTTTCACGCGTGGAGGTGAAGGCGATCTCCCTGTCGTCGGGCGACCATGTGGGCATGTAGTCGTTGCCCGCATCCTTCGTCATCTGCCGCAGGGCGCCGCTGCGAAGATCGAGAACCCAGATGTTGTAGTCGCTGCCGAGGGCATCGCCCCGGTCGGACGAGAAGGCGATCCGCGTCCCGTCGTGGGAGTAGACGGGTTCGCGATCGTCGAAGTTGCCCCAGGTGAGCTTTCGCTGGTTGGAGCCGTCGGGTGCTATGGCCCACAGGTCGTAGCCGCCATCGCGGTAGCCGAAGAACGCAATGGTCTTTCCGTCGGGCGACCACGCGGGCTGCCTCGCATCATTGAAGAGGTCGGTGATCCGCTTCGCGGGGCCCCCGGTCGCGGGGAGAGTCCAGATGCTGCCCTGCAGGTCGAGGGCGAGGGTCTTGCCGTCCGGCGAGACGGCCACGGACATCGACGTGCCTTCGTTCGCCGTCACGTCGATGGGCGCGCTCGCCGCGGCCGGACGGGCGGGCGCCGCCTGCACCCTTCCCGTGGATCGGCTCGCGGTGAGTCCGCCACAAACGACCAGGGAACCGGCCAACAACCAGGACGTGCTGCGTTTCATTCTTCCCTCTCCAGATCGTCGTGATGACGAGTTGAGGCTTTATACAGGGAACGACGCCTCAGGTCCTTGGAGAATCGCAGCGCACCAGATTTCGTTCGCGCAGGTAGGCCACCACCGCGCGCGCCGCGACGTCGTGTCCCCGGGGATTCCAGTGGCCGTCATAGGGCAGATAGGTCTCTCCCCGCAGCGGGGATGTGGCGGCCTCCAGGGAGGGGGTCAGGTCGAGGAAGTCCCATCCGGCCGGGGTGGCGATGTCCTTCAGCCGGGTGCGCACCCGGGTCCGGTCCCAGGCCTTCTCCTCGAGCCCGTAACGCTGGACCGTGAGATCCCAGTCGCGCCGGCTGATCTCGAAACGCGCGGGGATATAGACGAGGACGGGCCGGGCATTTCGCGCGCGGATGATCTCGCCGAGCGCGCCGAACAGAGAACGGGTGCTCTCCCATGCCTCGTCGAACTCACCGAGCTGCCCCCGGGACTTGTAGGCGCGAAGCTCGTCGGGAACGGCTTCGGCCACGATGGGATCGAGGACGCCGATGCGCGCGAGCCAGCCGTGGAGCTTCGGCGCGCCCAGCACGATGCGCTCCAGCAGCACCTGGCGGAGCGCGGAGCCTTCGATGGCGGGACGCGCCTTCGTCTGAATGCCTTGCGACTCCGCGGTCCGGGAGGGCTCGGGCAGGGGGAGGTTGACGGGGACGATCCGGCCGTCCGTGACTTTGGTCAGGGGCTTGGGAGATCCCCAGTAGTTCACGCGGATGTTGTTGAGGATGTCGTTGTAATACGCGAAGACGAGGACCACGTCGGCGCCCAGCGGTTCGGCTTCGCGCGCGTACCAGAGAGCTTCCTGGTCGGTCGAGTACCCGTGCACGCCCGCGTTCACCACTTCGACCGGGCAGCCCGAGGCACGCGCGGTCGACTCTGCGCGACGCGTCACCGACTCTTCGAGTTCGACGGTGTAGGCCTCGATGAAGGAGTCGCCGATGGCGAGGACTCTCGTGGTCCCGGGCGTCTTGGTGACGGCGCGTTCGACGTCGCGGAAGCCGAGCGAGTTGATGGCGACGTTCGTCTGGTAATCGCGCCGGCTGTAGCGCACCGATGTCCCGGGCCGGTTCCGCCAGCCGAGCACCGGGTCGAGCTGGCTGTAGATCCCCTGTTCGCCGGTGGTGATGATCGGGCGCCGCGCGATGACAACGCGCGCTCCAATCTCCAGCGCGCCAAGTCCCAGCAGGCCGCTCGCGGAGAGGAGGAGGAGGTTGCCTGCCCACGGCCGCAGAGTCATGTGAGGTGGGGGTGCGCGGAGGTGCGCCGAGTCGCGAACCACGCGCGCGGGCTTGGTAGTGGCTGGATGGGGTTGCTTCGTCCCGGTCCCTTTCGCTGGCTCCTCGCAATGACGTAGGGGCTCCGGTTACTGACCCTTGGGTGGGGGTGATTTGCGTGGCTTCCCCCCGCAACAGACAACTGGGACCCGACGCTCGTTTTGGAGTGTCCAGCGAACGCAGCGGTCACGCCGGGCGCCTCACGCGGGCATCCGGCGCAAACGAGGTCGCGGGCGCATGCTACGGCGCGCGCAGGCGGTTCCACCAGATCTCGACCTTCTTGTCTGCAGTCAGCACGGCCCACGCGACGAGAATATTTCCCTGCGAGTCCTCGCCAAAGGCGGGCGCGCTGGCAAACCCCGGGCCGATAACCGTCGCCCCCTCGAAGCCCTTTCCGGGGAGGTAGCGGTGCGCAAACGTCGTTTGATCGGCGCGCCAGACCACCAGAACGCGTCCCATCGCGTCGGCGTAACACCGTACAGGTTCGGTCACGGGGCGACCGGTTGCGGACACGCTCGTCACGGTGAAATTCGGCGGCGTGTCCGTGGCGCTTCGGTATTTCAGGACTACACTGTCGGTGTCGGAGCGAACAAACCCGAGGACTCCCGACTCATTGCCGCAGACATCGTAGGCCGGGTATTGGCTTGGCGCCAGATCAACGCCGGTAATGAGAGGTTCCAACGGACCCATGTCGCCATTCGATGCCAGACCGCGCACGAACCATCCCGATGAAGCGGGCTGGGTGATCGCAAATCCGCCTTTCGCGGGAACAACCCTTCCAAGGAAAGGCGGTCCCGTTTTCGCGGGCGGTTGCCACCCCGTCTCGGCGTCGAACACTTGAGGCCGGTAGACGGAGTCGTCCCTCCAGAAGACAATCGTGACGTTCCGAGACACCTTGACGAACGTCGCCTCCTCATTCTCGGCCACGACCTCCTCCGCCAGCCAACGCCCGTCCGCGGCCAACCGGCGCGACCGCACGTCGGGGCCCGAACGCCCCGGCCGTTGAGAAAAGGCATACGAGAGACGCCAGAAGGCCTGGGCAGCGCCGCTCTCTTGAAGCACAGAAGCGGTTTCGAGCGGAGGCTCCCAGTAACCCATGAATGGCGGATGGTCGAAGACGCTGATGTCGGACTGGAGTCGCTCGGGCGCGGTCCACCCGGAGCCGGACACATACCGACGCGACCATGTCTGGTACGCATAGGCCGTTTGTCCCGTGACTGGTTCTCCCCAGGTTGCGATCGCGTCTCCCCGACGACTCACTGAAAGCCAGGAGGCGAGCCGTCCTCGCCCCGCAGCGTCAACCGGCGGTTCCCAGGATCCTGATACGAACCGGGCGACCGTCACGGTGGCCGGATCCATCCTCTCCCAGAGGGCGAAGGCCGTTCCATCGGGATTGCCTTCAAGGCGGACCCGAGGGGGATAGAAGCCGTTGTACGCATCGGCGATGGCGCTGCCGGCATCCGCCAACTTTGAAGGACTGCCCCATGTGGCGACCGCACGAGCCGACGTGGAGGGAGACGATGGCGTGATTGACGACGAACTCGTTCCACCTCCGCAGGCGCACGCGAGGGCGGCCAGGGATAACGACGCGAGAAGGCGTCGGAACATGCTGCCTAGAAGGTGGGCGATTCTTCGTATTCGCCGAAGACCTCGCGCAGGGCGTCGCACATCTCGCCGATGGTGGCGTATGCACGGCTCGCTTCGACGATGAGGGGCATCAGATTCGCGGTGCCCTTCGCCCCGGCCTTGAGCTCGGCGAGGGCTTTCTCGACCCTCGCGTTGTCGCGGCGCTTCTTGAGCGCGGCCACGCGTGCGGTCTGTTCGCGCGCCGTGGTCTCGTCGATGTAGAGGATGTCGAA